>JBFEYZ010000032.1:0-13417 GCA_041561855.1 Sulfurimonas sp.
AGACTCGGTGTAGAAGACGGTGAATATATAGAGTCCAAAATGGTCACACGTGCAGTTGAAAAAGCGCAGAAAAAAGTTGAAAATATGCACTATGAGGGCAGAAAGCACGTTGTAGAGTATGATGATGTCGCGAATGAGCAGAGAAAAATCGTATATAAATTTAGAAATCAACTGCTAGATTCCGAGTTTGACATTTCTGCTAAAATTAATGAGATCAGAGCAGAGTACGCAGAACATATACTGAATAGTTGCGATATGTTCGACGGCGGAGATAAAGATGATTTCAATTTAGAAAAAGTATTTAAGCTTATCCATGAAGAGTTAAATATAGAGCTTGATGCAGATAGTTTTTCTTCTTATGAGTATGAAGAGCTATTGGAGAAGATCATAGAGAGCGTTAAAAAAGTATATGACGAGAAAATGGCTGTACTTGATAGCAGTGTACGCAGCGAGATAGAGAGGGAGTTATATTTAAAAGAGCTTGACAGTGCTTGGAGAGAGCATCTGTATGCTATGGATAATATGAAGACCGGTATCAGATTAAGAGCATATAACCAGAAAGATCCTCTTGTGGAGTATAAAAAAGAGAGTTTCAATCTCTTTACGGAGCTTATATCTGACATTAAATTCAATACTATAAAAACACTTCACGTTATTCGTTTCCGAGTTGAAGACCCGGAAGAGGAAGCAAAAAGAGTTGCACAGCAGATGGATATTGAGAGAAAGATAGCAGAGGCCGCAAGGCAGTTTAATCTCTACAATGAAGAGCAAAGCAGTGAAAAAAAGGTTTCCAGAAACGATCCTTGTCCATGCGGAAGCGGTAAGAAATATAAGCAGTGCTGCGGTAAAAGCGGTCCAAAAAAAGGTCTATTTGCCTCTTGAAAACATCAATCGTTCCATATCTAGTAAAGCGCTTTTTGCGCTTTGACAGTGAGCAGCCGTTTATCTTCCTTTCGGCTTTATTGGCATTTTTGGGTATAACTCTGGGCGTGATGGTCCTTATTATTGCTATGGCGCTTATGAATGGCTTTGACAACGAGTTTAGAAAAAAACTGACTATTATGAACTATCCGTTAACAGTTATGCCGAAATTTTACGGTTCAGTTAATGAAAATCTTCTTTTAGAGCTAGAGTCAAAGTTCCCTGATCTTAAATTCAGTCCTTATGTACAATCATCTGTCATGGCAAGAAGCGGTTCAAAGCTTGAGGGCGGTTATATATTCGGCGTTGATTTCAAGAGTGAAGCCAATGTTAACAGCGTACTTAGAGAAGCGATCAAAGAGAACAGCTTTGAGAGATTTGATATTTTAATAGGCAAGTCGCTTAAAGAGGAACTTGCTCTTGATATTGATGAAAAGCTTATGTATATATTTACGCATGTAGAACCGGGCGGGATGTCGGTTACTCCCAAAATAAAAAGATTTAACGTCAGCGGCGTATTTGATTCAGGGCTCTCCGCCTATGACAAAGCATACAGTTATACGACACTTGCTTCACTTCAGGCAATAATGAACCTGCCAAGCAATCAATATAGCGGTATTCACATATTTTCTACAAATCCGCACGAAGATATACTCAGGATCAAAGAGTATCTTCCAAGAAGCGTATCAATAAAAGGGTGGTGGGAAGATAATGTGAATTTTTTTGCGGCACTAGAACTTGAGAAGGTATCTCTCTTTATTGTTTTGATGCTTATCATACTGATTGCCGCGATCAATATTATATCTTCGCTTTTAATGACGGTTATGAACAGAAGAAGCGAAATAGCACTGCTTCTCTCACTCGGTGCTACTTCTGCCGAAGTAAAAAAAGTATTTTTGTATTTGGGTATAGTTATTGGCGTAAGCGGTATTTTGGCAGGTATAGTTTTAGGTATGAGCGGGTTATGGGTACTTAGTACGTTCGATATTGTAAATTTGCCAAAAGATGTATATCCTACATCCACTCTGCCGCTTGATCTAAGTATTAAAGATTTTATGTTCATAGTCATAGGAGCTTTTGTTATCGTAGTGCTCTCATCTTTTTATCCTGCAAAAAAAGCAAGTGAAGTAGATATTTTAACTGTTCTTAGAAATGAGTAGAGGCAGTATCTCTACTCACCTTTTTTATCTTTGCTCTTAAATAGCTCAAACGGAAACATAAAAGTTCTTTTTATTATGTTAAAAGGAGCTACTGCTATATCTTTTGCTATTTGAGTCGTAACATCCGGATCATCTAGTTTGCCTGTTACTTTTAGCGTTGTAGAGACACTTTCCTTGCCAAGAAGAATATAGCCAACAAGCGGGATTTTAGATACTGAACTGCCAAGGTCTGTTTTTAGATTTAGATCTAAATTAATGCTGTTTTTTTCTATACTTGCTTCCCCGACTCCTGCTATCTCGATCTCTTTTGACTTAAGGTATATATCACTCATATTATATACGTCATCTTTGAATTTAAAGTTTATATAGGTTCTCTCGGCAGCAATCCCGCTCTTATTGTACCCGGGGAGAGAGAAGGTTACCAACGACGGTACCGTGTTTACAAAAGCGAGTATATTGTTTAAAATCTTATAGTCCAGTATGGTGGTTTTTTGTATATTGATCATTCCGTCAAACTCTTTTAAAGTACCGTTTATAAAAAATTCGAAAGATCCTCCTCTGAACTTAGAGAGAGCAAAGAGTTTGTCCATAAACTCATCTCCAAACTCATCTCCGTAGAGATATATCTTGTCATCCTTAAGCGTAAAGACAGCACGGCCCCTGTTGTGTAAAAGTTCGGCGGAAATAGTCTTGTCTATATATCTCAGGTCTATTCTGTCAGAGATTATACGTCTGTTTTGTGCCAGATATAAAAATGAGTTTTGTGCTTCGATGTAGAGCTTTATTTTATTATCAAGCTCTTGTGTGCTATCTATTTGGGAAAAATAGCTGATAATCTCTTTTATGTTGATACCTGTATTTCTGGCATTTATTTTAATATCATTCATAATCTCTACATCAACTACATTGTTGATTGTCAGGGCTATTTCTTTTGTATCTAAATTATATTTGCCTTCAGCAGTGTAGTTGTCTACCGGCTTTTCAAGGGTTGTCAGAAATTTATATTTATACTCACTTTGTAACAAAAATGTAAGCTCTCTTTGACCTTCTTTTTTTTCTATCTTAAGGCTTCCGTTTGTCAGATCATATTTTTTTAACACTTTGGAGTATTTTGAAATTTTTTCAAGAGATTTTGCATTTAATATCCACTTTTCATCATTGCTAATATACTCAAAATCATACTTTTTTGAACCTATGATAGTGCTATTGTCTTTATTTTCCAAGAAAAGCTCTATATTTTCGTCTGTTTTAAACATCTCGTTAAAATCATTGTCGTAAATAGCATTATCTTTTAGACTCAACAGCCCATTTGAATTTTTAATATCGTAATCAAGATCTATTTTTGATCTAATCGTGTCATTATAGTTTAGAAGTATGTTGTCTGCTTTGATTCTATCTTTTGTTATATTAAACACTACATCTTCAAGCGTTGTTTTCTTCTTGTCTATGTTCATTGAAATTGCTTTTTTTGATGATACATTGATTGCACCGTTTTCGTAAAGCAGCTTAAAAGCAGGTGTAGGTTTGCTTAACTCTATATCTTTTTTATTGATCTTAAGAATATCTATGTTTAGATCGGCTTTGCCTGATTTAAAAGATATATCTCCTGAGAGCAGAGCTGAACCGAGTTCGGGAGTGAGGATGGAAGTGACCGGCAGATGAGCTTTTAGTTCCTTCATGTTAAAAGGCACTTTTATAGCGCTTATGTTTATCATTTTGCCTTTATAGTTCCATGTTGATTTCTCAATAGAGATATAGTCCACTTTTGGTGATATGTTGTAGACGGCAAGCAGCTTCTTTTTGTTAATAAGCGATAAAGAGTTCTCTTCTTGGGTGATCTTGTCGAATTTTAACGTCAGTTTGCCCTCTGACTCTTTTGCATCTAGTTCCATCCATGCATCGGCAGAAGCGATATTTTTGTATTTTACATACATATTATCAACTTTTACATAACTGTTTTTCAAGTATATATTTGCATTTGCTACATCTAGATCCAGCCCAAGATAGTTGATCTGTGCATCTTTAGCATAAAAGCTACCGTCTGCTTCAACATCCAGTGTTCTTAATTTTATATCCAGCTTTAAATCAGTTTCGACTTGACCCTTTTTTTGAAGAAAGGGCAGTTTTATCTTATATCTTTCAAGCAGAGATACTATATCTTTGTTTGCCTGGGCTTTAAAAATAAGATGCAGGGTTAAAGTCTCTTCATCTTTTGCAAAATCTATCTTTAACCAGCTTTTATCAAGATAAAAACCGTATGAGTATGCTTGTTGTGGCCTAATATAGAGCACACCGTCTTTAAACTCCAATTCGGTTTTAGCAGAACTGACATGAGCAAGTTTTTGGTCATATGTGTAGTTCAGATTATTAGCGGTAGCCTTTGCATGAAGGTTAAGATACGCTTTGTCAAGATTTTTGTATTCAACCCATCCCTTAAAGCTCTCAATGGATAAGCTTGACATATCTATAGCATCGTATATCCAGTATTTGATATTTGGTTCCAGATCAAAAAGATCCACTATTTTTCTTGTGTTTTTTATATCCTCTTTGGATCCTAGTTCATAAAAGAGTTTTTGAGTATTACCGTGAAGATGCAATTCTAAGTTTGTATCATCATCCAGATCAATATTTAAAAGTGCTGTAAAATCAGGTTCTTTTTTAGCTTTTAGAAGTAGGGTGCCGTTAATATTCAATCCGTTTTCAAAAGCTTTTAACTCCTCAATCGATATATGCAACAGACCGCTATTGGGTAAAAGAGAACTCTTTAGTGTAAATGTGTTTGATGTAAGATTGAGATAACCCTTTTGGTCATCTATATATTTGACTTCGCCTTTTATACCGTTTATAGTTATTTTTTTAAGTTCGAGCTCTTTTAGCCAGTTTGTAAAAGGGAGTATTTCTTTTAGCGTTTGAACTACTTTTTTGTATTTAACCTCAGAGTTGTTATCGCTGCTCTCTTTTGTAACAGCAATCTCATTTGCACTGATGGTGATTTTTTCGTCCCATTTAATGTATAATTTCTTAACATTAATATTTTGGAATGATATATCATCTATATACAATCCATTTTGCAGAAGTATAAACGAAGTAAAGAGTAGTATAAATATGAACGAGAAGATACTTATTAGTATAAAATGGATTTTTGATATAGTGTTGATTATTATGTTGTCGTTCATCTATTACCTAAATAAGCCTATAAAATCCCCTCAGGTAATATACATTCCCACAGGTTCTATTAACAAGATTATAACACATTTGAGTGATAATAATTTCAATGTAGGCAAACTGGACTCACTACTGCTAAGAGTAATCGGCTCTCCTCAGAGCGGTTGGATAAACATAGGCATGACTCTAAGCACAAGAGGCGATTTTCTCTATAGGCTTACAACTGCAAAGGCCGCGCTTCAAAATGTTACTTTAATACCTGGTGAGACAACATATATTTTTCTAGATCAGCTATCAGAGGAGCTAAATCTTAAAAGAGATGTTTTGCAAAAAGAGTATGAGCTTCAGACAAAACATATAGAAGGCGCATTTGTTCCCAATACATACAGCCTGCCGATAGGCATAACAGAGAAGATGGTTATAAAGATACTTTTAAATGAATCACTTTCACAGATGAAAAATTTGTCAATGAAGATTTTTGGAACCTATAATGAGAAGAAATGGTTTCATTTTGTAACAATCGCATCAATTATTCAGAAGGAATCAGCGAATATAGAGGAGATGCCCCTTGTTAGTTCTGTTATATACAACAGACTCAAGAAAGGCATGAAACTGCAGATGGACGGTACGCTAAATTATGGACAATATTCACATGTAAAAGTTACTTCAAAGATGATAAAAGAGGATCGTTCAATCTACAACACATACCTGTATAGCGGTATTCCAGCTGTTCCTGTCTGCAATGTTAGTTTTGATGCCATCAAGGCTGCAATATTTCCTGCCCAGACAGATTTTCTCTATTTTATGAAATCAAAAAGTGGTGAGCACAGTTTCACACGTAACTATTCTACACATTTGGCCAATATAAAGCGTGCTACCAAATGAAACAGTTTAAATAAATAACTCAATCTTTGGTTCATCATACCTCATATTATTACATCTTAGTGCTATCATTGAACTTGTAAATTTTCATGCACTGTTTATGAAAATAAAAATATAAACTTGAGGAAACACAATGTCGAAAATTATTTGGTCAAAGATTGATGAAGCTCCGGCTTTAGCAACTTATTCGTTACTGCCAATCGTAAATGCTTTTACAAAAGCTGCAGGTGTTGAAGTGGTTCTTAGTGACATTTCACTAGCCGGTAGAGTTTTAGCTGCAATGGGTCTTCAAGAAGACGAACTTGCTAAACTGGGCGAAGTGGTTCTTCAAGAAGACGCTAACATAATCAAGCTTCCAAACATCTCTGCATCAGTTGGTCAGCTTAAAGACTGTATTGCTGAGCTTCAAGGTCAAGGTTATGATATTCCTAACTATCCTGAAAACCCTGCAAATGATGAAGAAAAAGCTATCCAGGCTAAATACAGCGCATGTCTAGGTTCAGCGGTTAACCCTGTTCTTCGTGAAGGTAACTCTGATCGTCGTGCTGCTAAAGCGGTTAAAAACTTTGCGCAGAAAAATCCGCACAAGCTTAGAGCATTCTCTGAAAACTCAAAAGCGTATGTTGCACATATGGGTGGAAATGGTGACTTCTTTGGAAATGAGAAATCTGTGACATCTGCAAAAGATCAAAAAGTCACTATCGCTCTTAACGGAAAAGAATTAACTACAATTAAAGCACTTGCTGGTGAGGTTCTTGACGGTACATTTATGTCAGTTAAAGCACTTCGTGCATTCTATAAGCAAACAATCCAAGATGCAAAAACAAAAGGGCTTATCTGGTCTGTGCACCTTAAAGCTACTATGATGAAGATCTCTGACCCAATCATGTTTGGTCACGGTTTTGAAATCTTCTTCGAAGATGTATTCGCAAAATATGCAGACGTTTTCAAAGAAGTAGGTGTTAACCCTAATCTTGGTATGTCTGATCTTGAGAAGAAAATCAAAGGTCACGCTAAAGAAGCTGAAATAAAAGCAGCATTCCAGGCAGTTGTTGATTCAGATGCGCCAAAAATTGCAATGGTTGATTCTGACAAAGGTACAACAAACTTCAACGCGCCGAATGACATCATTATCGATGCTTCTATGCCTGTAGTTGTACGTGAAGGCGGTAAGCAGTGGGACAGAACAGGTGCGGCACTAGAGACTGTTGCAGTTATTCCTGATTCTACTTATGCTATGTTCCATGCAGAAATGGTAGCTGACTGTGTTAAAAACGGACAGTACGATGTAACTACAATGGGTACAATGCAAAATATAGGTCTTATGGCTCAAAAAGCAGAAGAGTACGGTTCTCACCCAACTACATTTGAACTTGCTGAAGCAGGTACTGTAACAGTTACAACTGAAGATGGCACATGTCTTATGAGCTTTGAGTGCGAAGCAGGTGATATCTGGCGTATGTCTCGTACTAAAGACATTCCAATCAAAGACTGGGTAAGACTAACTGTTGAGAGAACTAGAATTGAAGGTATTCCTGCAGTATTCTGGTTAGATGAAAGTCGTGCTCACGATGCAGAAGTTATGAAAAAAGTTAAAGTTTACTTAGCTGATCACGATACAAGCGGTTTAGATATTCAGTTTATGAATGTAACTGATGCTACACGTTTTACTAATGGCCGTATCCGCGAAGGTAAAAATACAATCGCTGTAACTGGTAACGTTTTACGTGACCACTTAACTGATATGTACCCAATCTTAGAGCTTGGAACATCTGCAAAAATGCTTTCAATCGTTCCGTTATTAGCTGGTGGTGGTCTATATGAGACTGGTGCTGGTGGATCTGCTCCTAAGCACGTTGATCAGTTCTTGGCTGAAGGTCACTTACGCTGGGATTCATTAGGTGAGTTCTTAGCATTGGCTGAGTCTTTAAGATTTATCGGTCAGAAAAACAAAGATGAAAAAATAGCTGCATTAACTGCTGCTCTTGACGTTGCTAATGACGGTTACCTGGATAACTCTAAAGAGCCTTCACGTAAATGTGGCGAGCCTGATAATAAAGCTTCTCACTTCTATGTGGCTCAGTACTGGGCTAAAGCACTTGCTGAAGGTAACAATGCTGAACTGGCTGCAAAATTCGCACCTGTTGCAAAAGCACTTGTTGAAAATGAAGCAAAGATCATGGAAGAGTTACTGGCTGTTGAAGGTAAACCTCAAAATATAGGTGGCTACTTCCATCCTAATGATGAGTTGGCTGAGAAAGCTATGCGTCCTTCTGCGACACTAAACGCTATTGTAGACAGTATCTAAATTATCTGCCTCAAAGAAGCTGTATCCGCATAAATTATATGCGGAAGCTTCTATCTTTTATATTTTTCTTTTTTAGTGAAACTTTTTTGGTTTTATTTAAAAGGCAAAAAGTCTTTATATGATAATTTAAAGATACATAAAAAGTATTTGACTAAAATATCGTAATAATTTACTCAAGGAGTGTATATGAATCAAGGAAAAAGAGTAGGAATAGTAGGCGCTGGAAATGTCGGCGCGACAGTAGCTTACTCTTTAGCAATGCTTGGTTCTTGTCATGAAATAATTCTTCGTGATAACAAGATTGATGTTGCTAAAGGAAAAGCGCTTGACATGAGTCAAGCTGCTGCAGCCGTAAGAAGTCACACTATCGTGACTGTGGCTGAGGATATGTCAGATTTAACTAACTGCGATGTTGTGGTTGTAACTGCTGGAAGCCCTAGACTTCCAGGTATGAGCCGTGACGACCTGCTTATGATAAATGCGAACATTACTAAAGAGGTTATTCAGGGTATTGCAAAATATTCTCCTGACGCGATAGTGATAATGGTCTCTAATCCACTCGATGCTATGACTTATGTAGCACTTAGAGAGAGCGGTTTTGAGAGAAGCCGTGTTATAGGTATGGCAGGAATTTTAGACAGTTCAAGAATGGCAAGCTTCATTCAGGAAAAACTTGGATACGGCGGAGGTCAGATTCGTGCCTCTGTTATGGGCGGTCACGGCGATGACATGGTTCCGCTTCCTCGCTACTCTACAGTAGCCGGTGTCCCTCTTGCAGATCTTTTGACATCTGCTGAAATTGAAGAGATAGTTACCCGCACTCGTAACGGCGGAGCGGAAATAGTAAGTCATCTAAAGACCGGTTCAGCATATTATGCACCGGCAAAGTCTACTACCATAATGGTCGAGGCAATATTAAAAGATACAAAACAGATTCATCCGTGTGCAGTATATTTGGAGGGTGAGTACGGCTACTCAGACGTAGTTTCAGGCGTTCCTGTTATGCTTGGGGCAAACGGAGCAGAAAAAATCATTGAGATAACTCTTGATGATTCAGAGAAAGAGATGTTTAAAAACTCATGCAACTCTGTAAAGTCTCTGATTGATACATTGAATAGAAATAATTTTTTTAAAGGAGAATAAGTTTGAGCACTCGTATTGAAAAAGACACAATGGGCGAAATAAATGTCCCAAGAGATGCTTACTGGGCGGCACAGACTCAAAGATCGATAGAAAACTTTGCTATCGGTGAAGAGAATATGCCGTATGAGATAACAAGAGCATTTTCATATCTAAAGAAGGCTGTAGCGCTTGTAAATAAAGATCTTGGCAAATTGGATGCAAAAAAAGCTGACGCAATAGCGCAGGCAGCAGACGATATGCTATCAGGAAAACTTGACGGAAACTATCCATTGGTAGTTTGGCAGACTGGTTCCGGTACACAATCAAATATGAATAACAATGAAGTCCTTGCAAACCGTGCCACAGAGATACTCGGAGGCGATTTCAGAGTTGAGAAGCTTGTGCACCCTAATGATGACGTAAATAAATCTCAAAGCTCAAATGACACTTATCCTACAGCGCTTCATATAGCGGCGGTTATTGCAGTAGAGACTCGTGTTCTTCCTGCAATTGCCAAACTTAAAGCTACGCTTATTGAGAAGTCTGAAAAGTTTGACTCGATTGTAAAGATTGGTCGTACGCACCTTCAAGACGCAACACCTTTGACGCTTGGACAGGAGATCAGCGGCTGGGTTGAGATGTTAAATAAATGCGAAAAGATGGCAAAAGACTCTCTTGAGGCAGTTCGTGAACTGGCACTTGGCGGAACGGCAGTTGGAACTGGACTTAACGCACATCCGGAGCTTGGAGAAAGAGTTGCGAAAAAAGTGAGTGAACTTACGGGACACAGTTTTGTAACTGCGCCTAATAAGTTTCATGCTCTAACTTCTCATGATGCACTTGTTTATTCTCACGGAGCGCTTAAAGCTCTTGCTGCAGATATGATGAAAATAGCAAATGATGTTAGATGGCTTGCTTCAGGTCCAAGATGTGGAATAGGGGAGATTACTATTCCTGAAAACGAGCCTGGCTCTTCAATTATGCCTGGTAAAGTAAATCCAACGCAGAGTGAAGCTGTAACGATGGTTGCGTGTCAGGTTATGGGAAATGATGCGGCTATCGGCTTTGCAGCAAGTCAGGGAAATTTTCAGTTAAATGTTTTCAAGCCTGTGATCGCTTACAACTTCTTGCAGTCGTGCCGTCTATTGGCAGACTCTATCGTATCGTTTAACGACAACTGCGCAGTTGGTATTGAGCCAGTGGAAGATAAAATAGATTTCTATCTGAACAATTCGCTTATGCTTGTAACCGCTCTTAACCCTTATATAGGATATGAAAATGCGGCAAAAATAGCTAAGACTGCGCATAAAAACAATTCGACCCTAAAAGAGACTGCTATTGAGCTTGGTCTTCTTAGTGCCGAGGAGTTTGATAAATATGTCGTACCTCAAGATATGATAGCGCCAAAAGCTTAGAAAAGTAAACTTAAAGAAGGAGAATAGATGAATATACATGAGTATCAGGCAAAACAGATTTTTGCTAAATATGGTGTTCCTACACCAAAGGGTTTAATGGCAGAGAGCGTAAAGCAGGCAGTTATTAATGCAGAAGAGCTGGGTGGACCTATCTGGGTAGTAAAAGCTCAAATACACGCAGGCGGCCGCGGATTAGGTGGCGGTGTAAAACTTGCTAGAAGCATTGATGAAGTTAAAAGCTTAGCAGAAGAAATTCTTGGAATGACTTTAGTTACTCATCAAACTGGACCTGAGGGTAAATTAGTTCAAAAGCTATACATTGAAGACGGTGCAGATATTAAAGATGAGTTATATCTTGGTGTTGTTCTTGACCGTGCAAAAGAGATGCCTGTAATAATGGCTTCAACAGAGGGCGGTATGGCAATTGAAGATGTTGCACACGATACTCCTGAAAAAATCATCAAAGTAGCTGTAGATCCTGCTATAGGTTTTCAAGGTTTTCACGGCCGTGAGCTAGTATTTGGCTTAGGCATCACAGACCCTGCTGAGCAGAAGAAATTTATAAGCTTTGCTTCAAAACTATATAAACTATATATGGAAAATGATGCAGAGATGATAGAGATCAATCCACTTGTAAAAACAGGTAGCGGAGACTTTTTAGCACTTGACGGAAAAATGGGATTTGACGATTCGGCTCTTGGACGTCACCCTGATATTGAAGCAATGAGAGATATTAGTGAAGAAGATCCTGATGAGCGTGAAGCAGGTAAATATGGCTTAAGCTATGTATCTCTTGACGGTGAGATCGGTTGTATGGTAAACGGAGCAGGGCTTGCAATGGGAACTATGGATACTATTAACTATATGGGCGGTACTCCTGCAAACTTCCTTGATGTAGGCGGTTCTGCGAATGCAGAGACTGTAGCAAAAGGTTTTGAGATCATTCTTAAAAACCCAAATGTAAAAGCTATCTTTGTTAATATATTCGGCGGTATAGTAAGATGTGACCGTATTGCAAACGGTATATTAGAAGCTACAAAGCTTACAGATGTTCATGTACCTGTAATAGTTCGTCTTGACGGTACAAATGCATCTGAGGCTGCAGAAATTCTAAAAAATGCAAATATTTCAAATGTAATAGCTGCAACAGATTTAGCTGATGGTGCGGCAAAAGCAGTAGCTGCGGCGAAAGGAGAGTAGTGTAATGAGTATATTGGTTAATAAAGATACAAAAGTCATAGTTCAAGGTTTTACTGGAAAAGAGGGATCTTTTCACGCTGAGCAGTGTTTGGCATACGGTACGAAAATAGTAGGAGGCGTAACTCCGAATAAAGGTGGTCAAGAGCATTTAGGAAAACCTGTTTTTAATACTGTAAAAGAGGCAGTATTATCTACTGGGGCAACTGTTTCAATGATTTTTGTTCCGCCTGCTTTCGTTGCAGATGCAGTTATGGAAGCTGCTGATGCAGGAATCGAACTTGCAGTTGTTATTACGGAAGGTGCTCCTGTTCGTGATATGCAAGCTGCAAAAGCTTATGCTACAAAACACGGAATGAAAACAATAGGACCAAACTGTCCTGGTATTATTACTGCGGAAGAGTGTAAAATCGGTATTATGCCGGGCATGATCTTCAAAAAAGGCAATATCGGTCTTATCTCAAAATCAGGAACGCTGACTTATGAGGGTGCAAACCAGGTAGTAAAAGAAGGTTTCGGAATCTCGACTGCAGTAGGTATCGGTGGTGATCCTATCATCGGCCTTTCTTATAAACAGCTTCTTCCTATGTTTGAAGCTGACCCTGAGACAAAAGCAATCGTTATGATCGGTGAGATCAGTGGAGATCTTGAGATTCAGGCAGCTGCGTTTATAAAAGAGAACATTAAAAAACCAGTTGTTGCATTTATTGCAGGACAAACTGCACCTAAAGGCAAAAGAATGGGGCATGCAGGTGCAATCGTTTCAGGCGGAGCAGGGACTGCAGCAGAGAAGATGGCGGCATTAGAAGCTGCAGGTGTTAAAGTGGTTGTTTCTCCGGCTGACATTGGAAAAGCGGTAGCAGAGGTCCTCTCTAAATAAATATAATCTCTTAGTGCGAGCTTCATTCAGTAACATTTGGGTTACAAAGAAGCGCTATCAGCACAATTTTAGAGCTATATTAATTAAAGTAGGTTAACCTAATCTGTAAAAATAAGTAACAGTTTAATATTGTGGCGTAGAGATACTTCACATATTGTACTGCACTTCAAAACAAAAGAGGAGAATAAATGGGAACTTTTAAAACTCAAAATCCAGGTAATCAGCCTGTTTGGGTAAACACAAACAACTGCAAAGCATGCGACATTTGTGTTTCTGTATGTCCTGCGGGCGTTCTTGGAATGGTGTATGAACCTACATCGACTCTTGGTGCTATGATATCTATTCAGCATCCAGAGGCTTGTATAGG
>JBFEYZ010000033.1:0-13395 GCA_041561855.1 Sulfurimonas sp.
ATCTGCAAGCCCGATAAGCGGTGCGAGTTCTATAGAGCCGTAAAGTTTTATGATGTCGACCGAGACGGCACGCTCTTCAAAGTAGCGTTTTGTAATATTGACCATTTTTGAAGCGACTTTTATCTCTGGTTTATTAAGATCGAACTTCTCCCCTTTTTTCATCCCAATGGAGACCTTACATACGCCGCGTCTAAGATCAAGAAGACGGATAACGTCCAACCCCTGCTCTTCTAGCGTATCAAGACCCACTACACCGATGTCTGCCGCCTGATGAAATACGTATGTCGCTACATCCTGATTTCTTACAAGCAAAAAGCGGAACTTCGGCGTCTCCAAGATCAGCTTTCTGTCATCAAATGCAAAACCCTCTCCGAAGATCGTCTCGAATATCTCCAAAGTCTCTTTGGCTATACGTCCTTTTGGAAGTGCGACTGTTAACATATATTGGCCTTTTTCATAATATTTTTCATCCCTTTAAAGAGCAGAGTCTCATCTATATGCGAAGCGGGAAATATCTTTGCAAACTCTGCAGCATCTCCGCCCGTCAAATATATATCCATCCCGTATGATTTCACTTCACTGTAAAGCAGCTTCAGATATCCGTAGCTTATCGCATCACGGGAATTTTTCGGCATTTTATCTAAATCAAGCTCAAAGTTAAATGAGTACTCAAGCGCATCCGATATATTTTTATAACACTCACTCATTGCACTCTTACCTGGGTAAATGAAACCGCCTTCAAATTTGCCGCCTTTTACTACATCAACCGTAACGGCACTGCCTGCATCCACTATTACTCCCTCTTCTATCGCCTCGCATGCAGCTATCCTGTCGATCCCCATAGTCTCATAGTAGTTTTTCATATCTACGTAACTTGAGAGGTCTACCCAGTTTTTCAAAGGTTTTAAGAGCTTTTTTATATTGGGATTTACGCAGATATAAAATATCTCATCTGTTACAGAAGAGGGATCAAAAATCTTTACATCTTTTTTATAACTCTCTTTATCGTCAAAAAAGTGATAGGTCGTATTTCCTATATCGCAAAGAAGCATTATTGGATCTTCCATCCCTGTGCCAAAAGTGCCTCTTTTGCTTTTGAGCAGATAGGCGCATCTATAAAAATAATCTTATGTTTGAAGTTATGCCCGTAAAAAATAACCATTTTTGCATAGATCTCCTCAAATTTATGGACATCTTTCATCAGGAGCTTGCTCTTTTGGCTTATTGCAAATATAGCCCAGAAATATCCGCTGATATCGGTAGCTTTAAATATTTTTATTCTGTTTCTTACACCCAGTTCAGAGGGTGAGAGCTCTTGCATTTTTTTATAAATCTTCCCTTTTTTTCTAAGAGAATCAACTACACTCTGCATAACTTCGCCTTTAGGGCTTATTTAAAAACTCTGCCCTTAATCTAAAAATGATATTCTATCAAAATATTACTTTAGCAATAAAGCGCAGCTGGAAAAAATCTCTGCTATAATTCAAAAATGAAAATTATCAAAACAAAACTCAACTATGCAAAATCTTATACTCTGTTAGATATTGATTCACTTGCCATCGGCGCCGTAACGCTTTTTGATATTTTTATAAAAAAAGAGAAAAATTATATTATCATCATAGAAGCCGGAACTATACTTACGCAGAATTTATACGACAAACTAAAAAAGCAGGATAACCTCTACATAAACAAAAGCGATGAGGACAAGCAGATACTATCGTGTGAGACACTAAAACATTATATAAAATACAATAAAGATGATCACAAAAAACGACTTGAGCTGCTTTATGAAGTAAATAACCAGCTTTTTGAAATATATATGGTAAACAATGAGAACAAAATAAATCTTGGCTGTGTTGAGCTGATAGTAGATGCCATCATCTATCTTTTAAAATATGATGAGCTATTCATTAAAAACACTATGCCGCATATGTTAAGCGACTATATGCTCCAAATACACTCTCTGCACGTAGCAATATATGCCCTGACTCTGGGCTATACCCTGAAATTCAACGATGAACAGCTTCTAAAACTAGGTTCTGCCGCTCTTTTGCATGACGTAGGTATCAAAAAAATAGATAAAAATATTATATATAAAAAGAGAAGTCTCTCCCCAAAAGAAACAACACTGGTACAAAAACACAGCCAATACAGCGTTGATATATTAAAACAGAACAAAATCCACGACCCGTATATAATAGATGCCGTCATGCACCATCACGAAAGCTATGACGGTACCGGTTACCCAAACAGGCTTAAAAAAGATGAGATAAGCGATTTTGCCTCTATTTTAGCAATCTGCGACGTATTCGACGCTCTAACTAACAACAGACCGCATAGACCGCACTACTCATCGTTCGATGCGCTTAAGATGATGATGAAAGATTCTGATATGGTAAATAGATTTAACCAGTCATATCTTCATTTAGCACTCAAACTTCTATAAAAGTTATAATTATTAACTTTTGTTTATTTTATTATAATCAAATAATATATATGTTATAATCTCATCTTAATTAAATAGATTTAAGGACAACTATGAAAAAACTATTTGCTTTTATCTTGGGTACGGCAATAAGCGCTTCTTTTTTAAATGCTTCCGAGTCTATAAGCCTAGATGGTGCTCTGGAGATCTTAAAATCCCAAAATCTAGAGATTAAAGGTGCCGAGATAGATATAGATAGTGCCTTACAAGACTCTAAAGCCGCTTCGGCAAACCACTACGGAAAGCTTGACTTTATCCAGGATTTTGCAACTTCTGACGATGCTGGAAATGTCTTTGGATTTAAACTAAGTTCAAGAGAAGCGAATTTCGGAGATTTCGGGGCACAGGAGTTTATGAACAACTATATGGCTGGCACTCCAGACTACACTACTCCACCTCACAACCTAAACTACCCCGATTCAAGAAACTACTTTCAAAGCAAGCTAAAATACGAACTGCCTATATTTACCGGTTTCAAAATATCAAACTACGAAGATATTATGGAGTCCGTCACAAAAATCAAAAAACTTGAAAAGTCTCAAGTAGTAAATGAGAAGATATATGAGACTAGAAAAAGTTTTTACGATATGGCGCTGCTTGAAGAGTCCATCTCAAACCTAAAGGTCATTTTGGCAAATATCGAAACTCTGGATTCTATGACACAAGAGATGATAGAGGTCGGATATGCAAAAAAGGTGGACCTGCTTGAAGTAAAAGCAAAAAAAGGCAATGTGGAGAGGCTTATTTCTCAGATGGAGTCAAATAAAGAACTTCTATATCACTATATAAGTTTTTTGCTAAATCAAAAAGTGACATCAATTGAGACTCCGTCTCTGGAGATAAAAACTCCGTCTCTATCTAACGACGATATTACAAAGAACAACATAGATATTCAAAAAGCAAATACGGGCCTTGCCATAAAAGAGAGTATGATCGGCGTATCTAAATCATCTTACTACCCGATGGTAGGAGCTTTTGTGGAAGTCTCGACTGCAGATGATACATTTTTGGGAGATGCTAGCGATCATCAATCATATACTGTCGGTGCAAGACTCACATGGAATATCTTTAACGGCGGAGCGGACGGTGCAAATGTTGAAAAATCACGACTTGACTACTTAAAAACAAAGACACAGGTAGCACTTGCAAACAGCGCAATAGAGCTGCAAATCCTAAAAATCAAAACAGAGATTGAGAGCTTTAACAAAGATATAGAGTCACTGAGAAAAGAGCTGGCTTTGGCTGATGAGATATACAAGAACTATGAAGCGAGATACAGAGAAAAGCTCTCTTCTATGAGTGATGTAATAATCAAACAATCAGAGCAGATACAAAAGATATTGCAGCTGCAGCAAACAATAAACAAGCGAAACGAGAGAGTTTTTGCACTTGAAAAATTAGCAAACGGAGATGAGAGATGAAAAAACTACTAATAATTTTAGGGCTGGCAACTTCGCTTATGGCTGAGGGAATAACACTCTCGGGAACTGTAATAAGTGACAACAAAAAGATGATTACAAGCCGTTTTATGGGCTTTGTGACAGATGTTAAAGTCTCGGAGGGAGATGAAGTAAAAAAGGGAGACCTCCTTTATACAATAGACTCCAAAGAGATAGATTCCGCTATAACTCAGGTTGAATTGGCGATCTCACAGGCGCAGCTCTCGCTTCAGATGTACCAGAATCAATACACAAACGTAAAACTAAATCTTGATAGACATAAAAGACTGCTAGAAAAAGATATGGTCTCAAAATTTGAAGTGGAAAATCTGGCCCTAGCAGAAGAGAATCTTGCAAATATGATAATCATCGCCAAAAAACAGGTAGCTCAGGCACAAGCACAGCTTGAAGAGGTGAAAAATCAGTACCGCTACCTAAATATTACAGCGCCGAACGACGGGGTAATTGTCAGCAAAAATATCAATGTAGGCGAGATGGCAATGCCGGGAATGCCCGCACTTGAATTATCAGACCTCTCAAACCTTAAAATATCCGCAGAGATATCAGAAGATAATCTAGGCCGCATACACGAGGGGAAAAAGGTAATAGTAAATATACCATCAAGGGATATAAAAATTATCGGCACAATCAGTGCAATCATACCGAGTTCAAATCCTATGACACACTCGTTTAAGATAAAGATCTCCTTTAAAAATGTTTTCAAATCTATATATCCCGGCATGTATGCTACCGTGATTATAGAGTAGGAAAAGAGCATGAACATCTATAAACCAACTGATATCGCAGGGAAACTGGCAAGCGGATTTTTAAGAAATCCTCTAACCATTGTTCTTGGTATATTCTTGCTCTCTATCGGCTACCTCTCACTTAACATTATGCCTCGTGAAGAGAATCCGCAGATGGTAGTAAGCGGTTCTACAGTCATTGTCGCACTTCCGGGTGCCAGTGCTGCTGAGATACAAAAAGTGATAGTAAAACCATTGGAAAGAAAACTAAAAGAGGTAAAAGGGGTCGAAAACATCTCCTCAATGGCGATGGATAACGTAGGTATTGTTAATGCGGCATTTTTTATCGGCGAAAAAAAAGAGGACTCAAACCTAAAGGTATATGACAAGATAATGCAAAATGCGGATATGTTTCCCCAAGGTGCGATGAACCCTATAATCAAGCCGCTGGACATCGATGTCGATATACCTGTAGTATCGGTTGCTTTTTACTCAAAAGATGAGAAGATGAGTAAAACTGAACTCTACGACAGAGTAAAAGAGATTCAGCACCGCATTAACGGATTGGCGAATGTGGCAGTTACAGAAGTAAAAGGCGGAAATAAACCTCAGTTCAATATCGAAGTTGACTTAAATAAACTATCGGGCTATAACATCTCTATGGGGCAGATCGTCCAAGGAGTTCAATCTCTTGCGTACAGTGTTCCTGCGGTGAAGAACAGAACAAAAGATAATGAGATAATTATGCTTGGCGTCAAAAATGCTATTGAGAATGCCCAAGACATAGGCAATATAATCATTGCGAAATATATGAACTCCCCTATCTATCTGAAACAGGTCGCAAATGTCACGCTATCTCACGACATACAAAACTTTAAATCTGCTACTATCAGCAAAAAAGATGAGAGCGGGGAATTTTCACCTCTTTTAAACCAAGTCACACTTAGCGTATCCAAGCTTCAAGGCACAAATGCTGTGATAATAGCAGATGCGGTAAAAAGCGAACTTGAAAATTCAAAAGAGTTTTTTAGAAAAAACTCTATAGGATATGTGATAACTAGAAATGACGGACAAAGAGCAAACGAGGCGGTTAACGAACTTGTTTATCACCTTCTTTTATCCATTGTCATCATCGCCGTCTTGCTTATACTTGTTCTCGGATGGAGAGAGTCTCTCATAGTCACATTTACCGTTCCTGCAATCTTGGCGATAACACTTTTTGTGGCATATCTAAGCGGGCAGACGATAAACAGGATAACGCTATTTGCATTTTTACTCTCACTTGGGCTTTTGGTTGATGCGGCTATTATCGTGATAGAAAACATTCACAGACACTTTCACTCAAAAGAGGCTGAGCATGAGAGCATTGATGATATTATGATAAAAGCCACAGACGAGATCGGACCGCCGACAAATATAGCAACGCTGGCGATTATTATGACTATGGTACCGATGGCGTTTGTAGGGCAGATGATGGGGCAGTTTATGAAACCTATCCCTGCAAACGTTCCTGTAGCGCTTATAGCATCTCTGTTTGTCGCATATATCTTTACACCATATCTAGCAGCCAGAATGTTAAAAAAACCGGACTTTCACTCTGAGGAGAAAAAGCATGTTTAAAAAATTTCAAGATGCCGTATTTAACGGCATACAGAGTCCATTTAAAAGAAATATGATCCTTTTTGCAACTTTATTAGCCTTTATTCTCTCCGTCTTGATGATAGCTCCGAGCAAGATGGTTTTGGCAAAGATGCTGCCGGGAAAAAATAATGATACATTTACCATATACACTACTCTGCCGGAGGGAAGCTCGATTGAGCAGACAAGAGAGGTAACTGAGTGCGTGGCAGGTTTTATAAAAAAAGAGAAAGAAGTTGAAGATTTTGAGATATTTTTGGGAATGGGAGCTCCTCTTGATTTTGCCGGCCTTATCAAAGGTTCACACTTTAAAAACTCCGAAAATGTTGCGGAAATCGTTGTAAACCTCTCACAGAAACATCATAGAGAAGAGCCGTCTTACTTCATGGTTCAAAGAATGAGACCTGCTATTCAAAAAAGTTGTGCTTCTATATATGACAAAACTACCGTCACTTTTGTAGAACCGCCTGCAGGACCTCCGGTATTAGCCGCTATTGTTGCTGAGATATACGGTGATGATGAAGACGGTATAAGAGAGCTCTCAAACAGAGTGGCAGAAGTGTTTAAAAAGACGGAAGGTCTTGTAGATATTGAGATTATGCAAGATGAGATCTACGACACTTTCGAAGTAGAGGTAGACAGCACAAAAGCTTCACTCTCTGGCATCAGTGTAAAACAGTTAAACGAAATACTATATCTCGCTTTTGAAGGGATGCAGATTGCAGTTAAGAACTCCGATGTTGCAAATGATCAGATTCCAATTTACTTATCACTTAGTCTTGAGTCTAAAAAATTCTCCTCAAAAGATATAGAGGCTATAAAAGCAAAACTATCATCTCTAAAACTGATGAATGAGATGGGAATGATGACATCGATAACAGAGCTGGTGACTATAGTGCCTAAAAAATCAAACCCGATGATCATGAGCAAGAACCTGCACCAGATGACAAACGTTATGGCTGAGACCGATATGGTTTCGCAGGTTTATCCTCTTATGGAAGCTAGGGATACTATTTTAGACACATTTGCCGATAAATACGAGATCGAAAAGATAGGTCTGTTTAACCTTAAGCTGACCGACAAAAGTTCACAAAACGTATACATGCTTATATGGGACGGTGAGATGGAGGTAACACTCGATACTTTCGTAGAACTCGGTGCCGCATTCATTGCCGCTTTGGTCCTTATCTTTTTGCTGATGGTGATCTACTATAAAAGCTATGCCCTTAGCGGGATCATACTTCTAGGCTCGTTCCTCTCTATTATAGGGGTGATTGTGGGTCATTGGATCATGGATATCTTTACTGCAGATACTTTTTTCCTGACTGCTACTTCTCTTATAGGCTTTATCGCCCTTATCGGGATAAGTTCAAGGAACTCTCTGCTTCTTATCGACTTTACAGCTTCGCTGATGAAAGAAAACGGGATGAAAAAAGCAGAAGCTATCGCGTATGCAACGGCAACTCGTGCCAAGCCTATATTTCTAACAGCTGCTGCCATAATACTTGCATCTACTCTCTTGGCAGGAGATGCTGTATTCGGTGGGCTCGGTGTCGCTCTTATATTCGGAACGGTAGCTGCAGTCATAGCATCGCTTATGGTTGTTCCTGTACTTCTTTACAAAGCAGATCTGGAGAGACATTTTAATCTGGATGAAAAGTAGGAATCTATTTTAAAGGGGTTTCCACACACCTCGCTAGATGTGTGTGGATTTTTAGAAGGACGTTTTTTCTTTCTTAGTCTACATTCTTGCGTATTGAACGCTTATACAAGCGTCAATATCTAAAAGTTCGTTCAGCGTAATATCATTTATAATATTATCAACCAAAATAACAGCCAAAGCCTCTTTTTTATCATTTCTTGCAAGCGAGAAGTCTGCAATATTTACGCTGTGCTTTGCCAGAGTCGAACCGATATTACCGATAACGCCCGGAACATCTCTGTTTTTAAGCACTATCATATCGCCTTTTAGCGCAACTTCAATATCAAAACCATCAATCGAGACGATTCTAAATATGTTATCATCAAAAATAGTAGCACTGATCGTAGTAGTACCGCCCTCTGCCGTTGTCAGCTTTATCGTAATTAGGTTCTTATAGACAGATGAATCGTGAAGCGCTTCTGATTCTATCTTTATGCCTTTCTCTTTGGCAATAAAGTCCGCATTTACATAGTTGATAGTATCATCGCTGATCTGGCTCATAGCACCCACAGCAACAAAAGTAGCAAGAGAATCCACATATTTTGATATTTCGCCCTGCCCGCTTACTTTTATAGAAATTATTTGAGACTTGTTAAGCTGAGACTCTAAAAAACCTATCTTCTGCCCCATTTCCAGGAACGGCTTTACAAACGAAGGTATCTTGCTCTCATCAATCGGAAGATTCATAGCATGAGGATAAGAGATTCCCTTTGCAGCAGCTATTGCGTTTGCAGCAGCCTGAACACCGATGTTATATTGAGACTCGTATGTATTTGCACCGAGGTGAGGAGAAACCGTTACGTTATCAAGCTCAAGTAGAGGATGATCTGTAGCAGGCTCTTTCATAAACACGTCGATCCCCGCAAAACGGATCTTGCCGCTTTTAAGACCTGCATAGAGTGCTTCCTCATTATATAGACCGCCTCTTGCACAGTTAATAAGTACTACGCCGTCTTTCATTTTTGCAATCTCGGCACTGCTTATCATATTGACAGTCTCTTTGTTTTTAGGCGTATGGATAGTAATAATATCACAAGCCAAAATATCGTCAAAGTTCTTCGTATAGGTCATATCGTAGTCTGTTACCTTAGAAGGGTTAATGTACGGGTCATAAGCCACTATATCCATCTCAAAAGCCTGAGCTCTCTTAGCTACACGACTTCCTATATTTCCAAAGCCGATAACGCCTAGTTTTTTGCCTTTAAGCTCATATCCGTACCACTTTTCTCTTTTCCACACTCTCTCATGCTTTAAATGATTATGCGAATAAGGAAACATTCTCATACAAGAGAGCATATGCGCCATAGTAAGCTCAACCGCTGCAATAGTGTTTGCGGTAGGAACGTTCATAACGATTATTCCCTCTTTTGAACATCCCTGTATATCTACATTGTCTACGCCTACACCTGCACGTACAATCGCTTTCATATTTTTTGCGTGCGCAATAAACTTATCATCAACGTCCGTAGAGCTTCTTGTAATAGCGACATCGGCATTTTCGATAATACTCAAAAGCTTTACTTTGTCTTCGTCAGCCGCCATTATAAAGTTTATATTTTCATCTTTTCTAAGCATCTCCAAACCGGCTTCGTGAATATGGTCACAAACAACTATAGTATGTTTTTGCATTATGTATCCTCTTTGTACAGCCCAACAGTGGCTGATATTTGATAATTCTTTAAAACTTTTACGAGAGACTCTAGCTTATCTCTCTCTTTTGAGTAAATTAACAACTCCGCGCCGTTCTTATCTTTTTTAAGATAGTACTTCAGCTGATGCTGTTTCAACTCCTCTTTTAAACAGAAGAGCTGATAAGGGTCAGCTATAGGAGCAGATAGTTTATAAACGGTTTTAGTTGCTACTTTCTCATTCAAATCAACTTTGATAAAAACTTCGTTTACAGGATAAAAATATCCGAGTCTCTCAGTTTTTGAAAAACTCTCAAGCCAGATATTTTCCCTATCTTTTACGACAACTTCGCTTTTATGTTCTAATGGGGCTAAGTTAACGGAAGTTTCATTAGAGTTAATTGAAATAAGAAAAAAAACAACAAAAACAGCTACCCCTACCGCTATGAGTAAGGTTAGCCATTTTAAAATCTTTTGCACAATATTTACTTAAATTTATCTTTTATCAAATCACCAAGCGAGTGTGATTCGTCATCATTGATCTCATCAAGCATTGCTTGGTTTTTTATGTAATCAAGTTTTTTTACAGATAGGCGGATACGGTCGCGACGAGTATCGATAACAGCGATTGCTGCTTCAATTTTCTGTCCTATCTCAAGCTCGCTTTTCTCTAAAGGAGCAAGGTCCTCATCACGTATAAGCGCGTCAACACCGTCTTCTAAAGATACGAAAACTCCGAAATCTTTAATATCACGAACAGTTCCTGTTACAACACTGTTTACCTTATGGCTCTTAGCAAACGTATCTATAGGACTCTCTAAAAGAGCCTTTCTGTTTAGAGATATTTTTTGATCTTCTGGGCTTATCTTTGCGATTTTGACTTCAACTTCGTCACCAGATTTTAAAACATCTTTACACTTGACATTTTTGTCCCATGAAACATCTTGGTTATGAAGAAGACCCTCAACACCGTCAATACGAACAAACGCTCCAAAGTCGGTCAATGAAGTAACTGTTCCTTTTACAATATCGCCCTCAGAGTGGTTTTTTACAAACTCATCAAACGGTTTTGGAAGAAGTTTTTTGAGTGATACGCGAAGCTTGTGAGTCTTAGGATTTATCTCGATAACTTCTACATCGATCTCTTGACCTACTTTTAGGTAGTCATTTGGATTTTTAACGTTTTTATCCCACGAGATCTCAGAGATATGCAAGAAGCCTTCAATGTCATTTCCTAGATCGACAAAAACACCGTATGCTTCGATATTTGAAACAGTTACGGTAATAGTATCGCCTTCATCAAGCTCGCTCTCTACCTCTTCCCATGGATCAGAATGAACAGCTTTGATAGATAGAGAAAGGTGTCTCTTGTCTTTATCGTAAGAGATCGCTTTTACAGCTACCTTGTCACCTTCTTTGTAGAGTTTTGACGGGTTAACAGGACCTTTATAGCTAATTTCGTTATAGTGAACCAATCCGTCAACACCGCCAACATCTACGAACATACCGTAGCTTGTTATCTTCTTGATAGTTCCTTCTACAACAGAATCATCTTCCATCAACTTATCAATTATCTCTTTTTTCTTCTTACGTTCATCATTAAAAAGTTTGCGGCGAGAGACTACTATAGAGTTTTGCTCTTCATCGATTTTTACAACTTGAGCTTTTATTTTGCGGCCCACAACATCATCGCTCTCTTTAAAAGCAGCCAATGAACGAGGCATAAAGAAAGAGACTCCGTCAGCTTCTACAACATAGCCGCCACGGTTTTTCTTTGTAATAACACCGTCAATAATCAAATCTTCAAAGTTTTCTTTGTATTTATCAATAAAGTCTATTGTTTTTTGCTGCTCAAGCACTTTTTTGTAAGATATTTTAGGACGCTCGTTATAGTATCCCGTTACCATTACTTTAATCTTGTCGCCAACATTAAACTTAAGTTCACCATTTTCACTGATCTCGTCTAAACTAAGGATACCCTCAAGTTTATCGCCAACACCTACTAATGCTCTATTTTCATCCGCTTGGATCTCAACAATCTCACCTTCTACAATGCGACTTGTCTCTTGCTGCTTCTCGCTAGCAGCAAACATCTCCGCAAAATTCTCTTCTTCTTCAAATGATTCGTTATCGAACGCCATTACCTATCCTCTGTTACATAAAAATTTCGCAATTATACCCAATTATTGATAATTTTAGCATTAATCGGATATAAATTAAGAGTTTAAAAAGATGTTTTAACAGGTATGACCGTGCAGAAACCAGATATTTTATCTAGCTGTTTTTTATTTGTTGATTCTTCTCTATTGCATCGACGACATTTTGTATAATCCAGTCAGGCGTGGATGCTCCTGCACTTATTCCGCAGAACTCTTTGCCATCGAACCATGAAAAATCAAGATCGTTCTCATCCTCGATATGATAGCTGTCTTTGCAGTTGTCGTGGGAGATACTAAATAGCTGTTTCGTATTTGATGAATTTTTTCCGCCTATTATTATCATGACATCGGCTTTTTTTGAGATCTTTCTAACCGCTTCCTGATTCTCGAACGTCGCATTACAGATGGTATTAAAAACTCTCACCTCTTTATGGCGCGGTATAAGATAATTGGCAACTTCCATATAATCTTCTACTTTTCTGGTCGTCTGGGCAACGAGAGCTATCTTGTCCTTTAACTTAAGATCTTCAAGCTCTTTTGGAGAGGTGACTACGGTCGCTCCGTAAGTTGCATAACTTTTAACACCCTTGATCTCTGGATGAGCTTCGTCTCCAAAGATAATAATATCGTAGCCCTGTTCACTCATCTCTTGACATATCTGTTGCGGCTTTGTCACATAAGGACAAGTTGCATCTACAACATTAACGTTGTTTGCTTTTAGTTCAGCAAGTTCGTTTTTCGGTATACCGTGCGTACGGATAACCGCTTTATCACCGGAAGAGAAGCTTTTGTGGTTATCTGTAAGCCCTACTCTGAAATCTTTTTCAAGCCTCTCTATCTCTTTTGAGTTGTGGATCAAAGGTCCGTATGTGGATGAATTTTTATTCTCTTCTGCAATTTTAATCGCTCGTTTAACACCGAAACAAAAACCGTAACTCTCAGCCAACTCTATTTTCATCTATAAAAACTCTACTTTTGTTATCTTTTGAACTATCTCAAAAAAGTTTGGAAAAGAGGTGTTTATGCACTCTATATCCGTCACATGCATTCCGCACTTTGCTCCTGCAATAATAAAACTCATGGCAATTCTATGATCTCCGTGGCTATCGATTTTAGAAGCTTTTAACTCTCCGCCCCTTACGCTGTAACCGTCATGAAACTCTTCAACTTCAATACCGCACTCTTTTAGTCCGTTTACTACAGTTGATATCCTATCGCTCTCTTTTACGCGAAGCTCTTCGGCATTTTTAACGACACTCACGCCATCTGCAGATGCAAACGCTATCGAGAGAGCAGGAAGTTCATCAATAAGCCAAGAGATATTCTCCTCAACGACAATAGCCTTAAGAGGAGAGTACTTTACACGTATATTTCCTATCGGCTCATACTTATCATCAATCGTCTCATAGCTGATATCGGCACCCATTCTCTCTAGAGCCCTAAACGCTTCTATTCGCGTAGGATTTAATGTAACGCCTTCTAGCAGGACATCAGAGTCAGGCGTTATTGCAGCTGCTACTGCAAAGAAAAATGCGCTTGAAGGATCTGCAGGCACTCTTATTTTAAGAGGAGAGAGAAGTTTTTTCATAGGTTTTATC
>JBFEYZ010000034.1:0-13292 GCA_041561855.1 Sulfurimonas sp.
AGATTTTATCCAAACTGACGCTTCTATAAACCCAGGAAATTCGGGCGGTGCACTTATAAACTCTGCCGGGCATCTAATAGGAATAAACTCGGCTATCATCTCAAAATCGGGCGGAAATGTCGGCATAGGTTTTGCGATACCGTCAAATATGGTAACCTCAATAGCGACAAGTTTAATAGATAGCGGTAAATTTACACGTGCATATCTTGGTGTCACCATAGCAGATGTCAGTGAAGACATGAGCAGTTTTTATGATGACAATTACGGTGCACTTATAACCGGTGTAGAGGATAATTCTCCTGCAGCAAATGCCGGATTAAAAAGAGGCGATCTAATCATCTCCGTAAACGGCAAGAAGATCGAGAGTGCAAGTGAACTTAAAAATACTATAGGTTCTTACGCTCCAAACAGAGTAGTAAACATAAAGTTTTTAAGAGATAAGAAGATAGACATAGTGAACGTAACTCTTGCAACGCTTGATAGCAAAGTCGTAGCCGGTGAGTTTGAATACAAAGGTATGAAGCTCTCTGAAATAACACCCCAGCACAAACAACAGTTCAATATTACAATAAGCGGTATACTTGTAAAAGAGGTAGATCAAAACAGTGAGGCATTTAGTTCTGGAGTAAGAGCGAATGATATAATTATTCAGATAGAAAACCAAGAGATAACCAGTTTGGATGATTTTAGAAAAGCTACCGATACAGAAGATAAAAAGAGATTTTTTATCTATAGAAGAGGCGCTATATATGCGATCGTTTTATAACAAAAAGGTGTTTTTATGAGAATTGTTTGTCCACATTGTAAAAGTGTTAATAATGTTCCGCAAAAAGAATCTTACAAAAAAGCCAATTGCGGAAAATGCAAAAATTCGCTCTTAGATACAAAACCTGTTGAACTGACAAATGCCGACTTTGACGAGGTTGTAGTAAACAGCGATATTCCCGTTATTATAGATTTTTGGGCGCCTTGGTGCGGCCCGTGCAAGATGATGGCACCAAATTTTGAGAAAAGTGCGGCAAATTTTCCGCTAAAAGCATTGTATGCAAAAGTAAACACTGAAAATGAGCAAAATCTCGGTGCAAGATTTGGAATAAGAAGTATCCCTACAATCATAATCTTTAAAGATTCAAAAGAGGTTCACAGAATCTCAGGTGCTTTGGATGAGACAACATTAAACAAAATGATCACTCAGTTTATATAGTATAATTGTTTAGAACAAAAAAGGGGGGATTATGAAAAAAGATACAGTAACACTAACAAACAATCGTGACGGAAAGAGTTATGAGTTTCCTATACTGGATGCTACGGTAGGGCCGTCGGTAATCGACATTTCGACTCTCTATAAAGAGACTAACATGTTTACCTATGATGAGGGGTATACTTCTACGGCATCATGCAAATCCGATATTACATATATTGACGGCGAAGCAGGAAAACTTATGTACAGAGGATATGATATAGCATATCTTGCAACAAAAAAGAGTTTTTTGGACACAGCATATCTTCTTATAAACGGCGAACTTCCAAGCAATAGCGAATTGGATAATTTCGCATTGGAGATGAAAAAACGCTCATTCGTGCATGAAGGAGTAAAAAAACTCTTTGACTCTTTCCCCGACGCTGCCCACCCTATGGCAATTCTCTCGGCTGGGGTTTCTGCTCTTTCAACATTTTACTATACTCATCTGGATATAAAAAACTCTTCAGAATATACGGAGATGGCAAACAGAATAGTTGCGAAAATTCCTACACTCGCCGCTTTTTCATACAGATATTCAAACGGATTGCCTATTATATATCCGGATATAAACAAAGGTTTTACAGAAAACTTTCTTTATATGATGCGGGCATATCCACACAACTATATTGAGTTAAAACCCATAGAAATAAAAGCCCTCGATACCATTTTTACGCTACATGCTGACCATGAACAAAATGCCTCTACCACAGCAGTCAGAAATCTAGCCTCGACAAACGCACACCCGTATGCCGCTATAAGCGCAGGGATAGGAGCTCTATGGGGAAGAAGCCACGGTGGAGCCAATGAAAGCGTAATTCGACAGCTGGAGATGATAGGAAGCGTTGATAGAGTAGATGAGTTTATTGCTCGTGCAAAAGACAAAGATGATCCGTTTAGACTAATGGGATTCGGGCACCGTGTCTATAAGAACTTTGATCCGCGCGCTACGATCTTAAAAAATATTCGTAACGAACTTATGAACGAACTCGGCATTAGCAGCGAGCTTGTTGAAGTGGCAAACAAAATAGAGCAGATTGCTTTAAACGACGACTATTTTGTAAGCCGTAATCTATATCCGAATATAGATTTCTATTCCGGGCTTATTCTTCAGGCACTCAAAATTCCAAAAGAGATGTTTGCCGTTATTTTTGTTATAGGAAGGACACCTGGCTGGATCGCACAGTGGAGTGAATTAAATCAACAAAAAAGCGTAAAGATTGCCAGACCTAGACAACTCTATAGAGGTCCTGCAGAGAGAACTCCGGAGGATTAATCCGGAGGATCAAACTACTTTATGTATGAACAGCAGTAGTCCGTAACCGTTTTTATTTTAAGATCAAACGATGAATTTGCAGGTACGCTAAAACTCTCTGGTGTTTTTAAAGTTTTCCAGTCTTCACCCGGAAGTCTGATATCAAGCTCACCACTCATCATCTCCATAATTTCTGCCTCAGCAGTATCAAAAGTATACTCACCAGGCATCATAATACCCAGCGTCTTTCTTGAGCCGTCCGCAAACTCAACTGTTCTGCTTGTTACATTTCCATTATCATAAATATTAGCTTTTTTTACGATTGTAACATTTTCAAATTTTGACATCAATTTCCTTTTTTTGAAAAAAATTATATCTTATGTAATCTTCAAAAATCATATACTTATATTAATAACAAAAATTAATATTATTATTTATTTGTTTTTTTTGTTTTTTTGTTTTATTATGTTTAATAATGAAGGATAGAAAATGATTAAGTTTACTATTCACTTGCTATTGATAGCGAGCCTATACTCCAATGAAATAAATAAAGAAAATATAGATGAGTTCGTGTTTCCTTTTTGGCAAAATATGAATCTCCTAAATAAATATCCCTTTAAATCAGAAGACCATCATGCTTATGTAGACATATATGTAAATGACTTGGCAAAAGAGCCATACATAAAAGAAAGTGAAAATTTTCCGGCAGGTTCTATAATAATAAAACCTATATATTTCAAACAAAAAAGAAAAGACATTGCCCGTTTGATGATAATGATGAAGATGAAAAACGGTTATGATAGTAAAAACAATGACTGGTGGTATGGCGTATATGACGAGAGTGGCATGTTATCCTATAAACAAGGAAAAATTGTTTCTTGTATAACATGCCACGAAGTTGCGAGAGATACTGATTATTTATTTTCAGAGTCTGTAATGTATAAAATATCATCGCAGCCAATATTAAGCAATTTCAATGATCTGGATGATGATCTTGATATTCCTATTGATTTTGATTAATATAGCAATAAACTTACTCCCAGTCAAGCAATCTTTGCTGTCCCTCTAGCTGTCTTATGTGTGTTACATCTTGAGATACTTCTATAACGCCTTTATAGTTGCCCTCATCGTCTCTGATTGCAAAATAACGAATGTGAATAAATTTACCTTTGAATGTTATCCAAAACTCAGCTTCGTCTCTACGGCCTGCCTTAAACTCCCGCAAAATCATTAAAACCTGATCAACAGACTTCGGAGGATGGCAGAATTTTACCTCACGACCTATTATTCCCGCACTTCTTGGAAACACCCTCTCATCCCCACGGTTATAAAAAATAACAATGTCATTTTCATCGACATAAGTGATGTCAACCGGCATAAACTTTAACAGCCAGCTAATCTGCTCCGGCAGCATATATCCCTCATCAAGTTTAATTCTGTTTTCAAGCGAAAATGGCAATTTTCTTTTTTGCTTATCTTGTGAAGGGTGTATATATTCACCCTCTATATGCGGAGGATATGCTGCAGGCGGTGTATCGAACATCCAGCCTATCTCTTCATCACCTGAACGCATCTCTTTCCAGTCGTCTTCATCAAGCATACTTAGGGCATTTGGAAGAAGTCTTCCCTCTTCAACCTGCATGATATGCTCCAAAGAGCCGAAAACCCTTTGCAGCTGCTGCATAAGTGCAGGCATATTTTTCTCTTCAACCAGAGCTCTAGCACTCTTTATCTCCGCTCTGATGTCATCATGAAAAGCCCACATATTTTGACTCGGACTTGTCCAGCCGTACTTCTCCAGATATGGAAAAAGCTGGTTCTCTTTTCTTGCAAAATGTTTCTCGATGAGACAAAGTTTTTTAAATTTCTCTTCAAATTCTTCATAATTTTCTACTATATCTATACTGTTTATACTTGAGATAAGTCCCCTGATTAACATATTCTCTTCCAAATAAACTCTTACCGGGTGACCTTCTGGCAAATTTGCATACGGATTCATAATTTTCCTTAATTTTTTAAAAAATTATACAGTTTTAAAATTTTTACTCTTTGATTTATAACAAGAGAAGAAGTTATTGCAATTTTAGTCTGACTCTTTGAGAGTGTGTTATGGCAACAGCTATAGCGTCAGTTATATCAAGCGGTTTAATCTCTTTTTTTATATTTAAGAGTCTTTTTGCCATAAATGCCACCTGCTCTTTTGTAGCTTTGCCATTTCCAGTAAGTGCTTTTTTAACCTGAAGTGCTGTATATTCACTGAACTGCCCGAACTGTTGAAGCAGCATAAGCATGATAGCTCCGCGAAACTGTGCAAGTTTGATCGTTGTTTTTGGGTTATGTGCATAAAAAATATCTTCCAACGCAACTTCGTCTATCTTATGGTTTTTAAATATAGTCTCAAATGCTTCGACCATCTGGGGTATTTGAAACTGTAGATCTTCAGATTTAATCTTTATTAGTCCAGCCTCTATCAATGCTATTTTCCCCTTTTCCAAAGAGATAATGGCATATCCCATATTTCTTGTTCCCGGATCTATTCCTAAAATGATCATCTCTATCCTGTCAGCGTGATATTTTCATATTATATAGCAACTATTTTAATCTATTCACATATTCACAAATTTGCTATTCACATAATTTTAACTCTATTTATGGCAATTATCGCTATTATTCACAAATATAATAGAAATAGAGGATGAGTTGTGAACATAGGTCAAAAGATTTTGATTTTATTAAAAGATGAAATACCGGAAATCGAATATAACAGATATATAAAGCATCTTGTCTACGACGTGAAAAAATCCACAAGCGATACGGCGATATTTTATGCTCCAAACTCTCTTGTACTAAACTGGATAAAAAACAGATACTCTTCAAAAATAAGACATCTATTTGAAGTACATGACTCATCCAAAGTAAATGTAAAAATTTTACTTAAAAACCAAGTGGAATCTAAAAAGAGTGAACAGAAAAAAGAGCAAAAACATCAACATTCTCTTCTAAATCCTTCTCACACTTTTGAAAATTTTATGGTCGGAGGCTCTAACCAGTTTGCCTATGCTGCCGTTAAAAGCGTAAGTGAAAAAGCGGGTATTCTTTATAATCCTCTATTTATTCACGGTGGTGTAGGTCTAGGCAAGACCCATCTGATGCAGGCAGCAGGAAATGTTTTTCAAAATCAGGGAAAAATAGTTATCTATACTACGGTTGAGCAGTTTTTAAATGATTTTATACGCCATGTTAGAAACAAGACTATGGAGAGATTTCAGGAAAAATACCGTAAATGTGATGTGCTCCTTATTGACGATATACAGTTTTTAAGCAACAAAGAGGGAATACAAGAAGAATTTTTTCACACCTTTGAGGCGCTAAAGGGAGTTGGAAAACAGATCATATTGACCGCTGATAAACATCCAAAAAAAATAGCAGGACTTGAAAAAAGACTGCAAAGCAGATTTGAACACGGTCTTGTTGCAGATATTCAACCTCCTGAACTTGAAACTAAAATAGCGATCATAGAAAATAAATGTAAAATCAACAAAGTCGTATTATCCAAAGATATTATAAATTATATTGCGACCGTAATTGAGAGCAATGTTCGTGAAATAGAGGGAATTTTATCAAAATTGCATGCCTATTCACAGCTTATGCATGTTGATATTGATCTGCCTTTTACAAAAAACGTATTAAAAGACCAGCTTCAAGAAAATCGTGCAAATCTTACACTCGATATTATTACCCAAAGTGTTGCTAAAGATCTCAATATAAAGCCAAGTGAAATACGCTCAAAAGGAAGAAGTAAAAATCTGGTTTACGCTAGAAGAATTGCAATATACCTATGCCGCGATCTAACACAAAACACCATGCCGCAGCTTGCTCAATACTTTGGAATGAAAGACCATACGGCTATCAGCCATACATTGAAAAAAATAAACGAACTGATTCAAAATGATGAAGACTTTAAAGTAAAAATAGAAGAATTGACTAATAAAATAACTTCATCCTCTTAAAAAAAATAAAAAAAAAGATATAATTACTTAAGTGAATAGATGTGAAAAAAACTCTATAGGTTCATCACATCTAAAGAGCTCTTGAAATAGGACTGATTTGATAATATTCACATTATCACTCCCTCCTACTACTAATACTATAATTTTATATAATAAATAGGGATTCAGATGAAGATAACAGTACAAAAATCTATCATTGAAAATATCTTGGTTCACATTCAACCATTTCTAGAAAAAAAAGATGCTTCACAAATTACGTCTCACGTATTAATAGATGTTTCAAACTCCAAACTAAATATTAAAGCAACAGATTACGAAATAGGTCTTTTTGTATCTACTGACAAAGTAAATATTATCGGAAACGGAACAGTTACCGCAAACGGTAAAAAACTTTTAGATATTGTTAGAATATTAAAAGATGGTGATATTAATCTAGAAGTTAAAAGCGATACACTTTATATTTCACAATCTCACTCTAACTTTAAACTACCTACTTTCTCTTACGGTGAATTTCCATCTTTCCCTGTTTATGAAGGAAAACCGCGAATTTTAATAAATTCGCACTCTCTTATAGATTCACTCAAAAAAATAACACCGTCAATTGATACAAACAGTCCTAAATTTGAACTAAACGGTGCACTCATAGATATAAAAGAAGATGGAATTAACTTTGCATCTACTGATACAAGAAGATTAGCGGTAGTAAATATTGAAAATCAAAACAGTAATGTATTATCTATAATCATTCCTAAAAAAGCGATAGTAGAGATCCAAAAACTCTTTTTTGATAACATTGAACTATATTATGACGATACAAGTCTAATAATTCATTCTGACCAGTATACTTTTTTTACAAAACTGATAAACGGAAAATTTCCTGAATACTCAAGAATCATTCCAAAAGAGATATCAAAAACATTAACTCTTCCAAAAGCTATTATGATAGAGTCAATCAAGCAGATCACAACAATCTCTTCAGATGTAAAAATAACTTTTTTAAACAACACTATAACGTTTGAATCTCTGAGTGATGACAACATAGAAGCAAAAACAGAGATCAATTATGAAACAGGTTTCTCTTCACCTTTTGTTATTGCAATCAACAGCAGACATCTTTTAGATTTTTTAAACAGTATAAATAGCTCTGAATTCAATATAGGCTTAAATGAAAGTAACCTTCCTTTTATTTTGAGTGAGGACAATTTTAAAACGGTAGTAATGCCTATTGTTATTTAAATAAAATATCTCCTTTTATCTTTAAAGGAGATGCCAACTGCATCTTACAACCAATCAAACACCCTTTATTAGAGTATAAAACTTTCTTTTAGAATAAATTAGATAAAATATCTCCAATTATGTAACAAAGTTATAATGGAGTTTTAAATGGAAAATTACGGCGCTAGTAATATTAAAGTCCTAAAAGGATTAGAAGCAGTTCGTAAACGACCAGGTATGTATATTGGCGATACCGGTCATAGAGGTTTGCATCATTTAGTTTATGAAGTTATTGACAACTCTATTGATGAGGCGATGGCAGGTCACTGTGATACAATAAATGTTACTCTTACAAAAAAAGGAACTTGTATAGTTTCTGATAATGGACGCGGTATTCCTACAGATATGCATCCTACCGAAGGTATGAGTGCCGCAACTGTTGTTCTTACAGTTCTTCATGCCGGCGGTAAGTTTGATAAAGACACATATAAAGTTTCCGGTGGTCTTCACGGTGTCGGCGTATCTGTTGTAAATGCTTTATCTTCAGAACTTAAAATGACAATTCACAGAAACGGAGAGATCCACGAGCAGGATTTTAAAAAGGGTATACCTCAAGAAGCTCTAACTGTTACTGGAAAAACCCGTAAAACAGGAACTACAATAGAATTTGCTCCGGATCCTGGTATATTTACTGAAACTGTAACTTTTGAATTTGATTATTTATCCAGAAGATTCAAAGAACTTGCATACCTTAATCCATTTATAACTATTAATTTCAGTGATGAAAGAACTAATGTTTCACAAACATATCACTTTGAAGGCGGTATAGCTCAATATGTTGCAGACCTGAATAAAAAACAAGAAGTTGCAAAAGTTTTTGAATTTAGTTCGAAAATAGAAGATATAGAATTTGATATAGCTCTTATGTATAATGACTCTTATGAGGAAAAGGTTTACTCTTTTGTAAATAATATCCGTACTCCAAACGGAGGAACTCATGAAGCAGGATTTCGTGCAGCTCTAACGCGTGCAATATCAAACTATAATTCACAAAACGGTGCAGCAAAAGAGAAAGATGTAAAAATAAGCGGTGAAGATACAGGTGAAGGTCTTATTGCTATTGTTTCAGCTCGTGTTCCGGAACCGCAATTTGAAGGTCAGACAAAAGGTAAACTCGGAAATACTTATGTAAGACCGTTAGTTCAAAAGTCTACATATGAACTTTTAAGTAAATATTTTGAAGAAAATCCGATCGAAGCAAAAGCGATTGTTGCTAAATCATTAATGGCTGCACGTGGTCGTGAAGCTGCTAAAAAAGCTAGAGAATTAACACGTAGAAAAGACTCTATGAGTGTTGGAACTCTTCCTGGAAAACTAGCAGATTGCCAAAGTAAAGATGCTTCTATCTGTGAATTATATCTGGTGGAGGGCGATTCTGCCGGTGGTTCTGCAAAAATGGGCCGTGATAGAGTATTTCAGGCAATTCTTCCGCTTAAAGGTAAGATTTTAAACGTTGAAAAAGCAAGGCTTGACAAGATCTTAAAATCTGAAGAGATTACAAATATGATCACTGCTATGGGCTGCGGTATAGGTGATGAGTATAATGAAGAGAAACTTCGTTACCATAAAATCATTATTATGACCGATGCCGATGTTGACGGTTCGCATATTCAAACACTTCTTCTTACGTTTTTCTTCCGTCATTTCCGTGCTGTTATAGAAAACGGTTATCTATATCTGGCTCAACCGCCTCTTTATCGTTATAAAAAAGGAAAAAAAGAGATCTATTTTAAAGATGATCGCCAAATGAATGACTTTTTGATAGATAACGGAATAGAGTCTTTAGAGATGGAAAATGTAGGACACAATGACTTAGTGTCGTACTTTAGAATGGTTGACCATTACAGAGGATCGCTTGAGGCTCTGGAGAGAAGATATGCATTAGTAGACCTTATACGCCACTTTATAGAAAATCCTGACATTATCGGTCTTGATATAAAAAGCATGTATGAAAAAGTTGAAGAGTTTTTAACTACGAACGGCAATAATATTCTTACTAAAACTATCACAGAAGATTCTATCCATATTTTTGTACAGACAAAAGGTGGAATGGAAGAGTTGATAATTAATGATGAGTTATTTGCTGCTCCTCACTTTAATGAAGCGAGCTATATCTATGAAAAGATAAAAGATTGGAATTTGGATTTTAAAGATGATGTATTAAAAATCTTAAACAATATTATAGACTATGCAAAAAAAGGCGCATATATTCAACGTTATAAAGGTCTTGGAGAAATGAACCCTGATCAGCTTTGGGAGACTACAATGACTCCTGAAAACAGAGTCTTGCTTCAAGTAACAATTGAAGATGCTGAACTTGCAAGTGATACATTTACTCTATTTATGGGTGATGAAGTAGAGCCTCGTCGTAACTATATCCAAACACATGCAAAAGACGTTAAACATCTAGATGTTTAATATTTAAACTATATGCTACTTCCAGAAATCAAAGAGAGAGAATACCGTTTTAAGTTAGCACTTAGAATGGTACTTCCTATTTTTGCTCTTGTAGTCGCTTTAGTTCTTCATACATTTATTGCAAATCAAGATACATTAAATACTTCATTTTACGTTGAATCAATTTTAGTTTTAGTATTTAGTATTTATTTTATTTTTTATTTAATATATAAAGGGTTTGAAAATAAAATAACAGACAATGTTTCAAAAGCTTTTACAAGAGAGTATATGTATGAGTGTCTAAAAAAAGAGATAAAAGATTCTAAAGAGTATACACTTATTCTTTTAAGTGTTGACAATATTTATGAGATAAATAGCCGTTACGGTATAAAAAACGGTGACAAAGTACTTTTTAAAACACTTGAGTGTATAGCTGATTATTTAAAATCAAAAGATATATATAATTTTCCGATAGGGCGTATAAAAGGCGGTGATTTCATAATTGGACTCAACGGAGACAAGAGTAAATATAAAACAATTATAGAGTTAATGTGTCTAAAAAGTGAAGATTTTAAAATAGAAGATATTGAGATACAGATCTCCGGAGCCATTAACGATACAAAATTCTCAAAAGATATTGATTATCTGATAGAAAATTTATTTGAGCTGCAGATTAAGAACAGAAATTCTAAAACAGCGGTAGAGAGCATTGATGATAATATAAATCCTAACGAACTTGAGTATTGTGTAATAAATGCCATTAAAAGAGAAGATATATTAATCTACACACAGAGTGTTTTTGAGAATGATACTGAACAGTTTAAAGAGTGTTTTATTAAGCTAAAAAAAGAAGACGGGACGATTATACATCAGAAAAACTATATAAAAATATTAGATAAATTGAGATTGATGACTGATTATGATCTGATAGTTTTAAAAAAAATAATAATGATGTGTAAAATATCCGATAGTGATAAATTTGCTATTCATATTTCTCCTACTTCTCTTAGAAACTATAAGGTTTTAACAGAGATAAAAGAGATTTTTTCAAAAAACGAGTATGTAAAAAATAGAATTATATTAGTTTTTAATGAAAGCGAGTACTATCCGAGAATAGATAAATTTAATGCAATATTGCAACAACTTAGGGATTTAGGGGTACTTGTGGCTATAGACAGACTAGGTGCTCTTCATACAAGCTTTTTATATCTGCGCGATCTGGATGTAGATATTGCAAGAATAGATCCTTATTATACGAAAGAGAGCAGCGAAAAAGAGTATAAAAATATTTTAAGCGGTTTTAGTGTTATGGCACATGAAAAAGGCGTTAAAACGTGGGTGAAGATGATTGAGAGCCAGAACAGCTACAATTTGGCAAAAGAGTTGAAAATAGATTATATGCAGGGCAAATATATTGCACCTTTGGATAAAAATGAAGATGACAGGAGTTGACATGAAGTACGGTGAAAAAATAATTAATGAGTTTGATGTAGAGAAAGATTTAGAGATATGGCCGAATGAGCATAAAAGAAATTATCTTATAAAGATGACACTGCCGGAGTTTTCGTGCCTTTGTCCTAGAAGCGGATATCCGGATTATGCGACAATATATTTGGAGTATACGCCTGATGAGTTGGTTGTTGAATTAAAAGCTATAAAACTCTATATAAACTCATTCAGAGACAGACATATCTCTCATGAGAACAGTGCAAACGAGATATATAGCGTTTTAGAGAGAAAATTAAAGCCAAAATATATGAAAATAGTAGCTGATTATAACCCAAGAGGGAATGTTCACACTGTTATAGAGATAGATAGTTCAAAACTTTAGGTAGTTCTTTAACCAAAGAATAGCATTTGTACGATCGCTAAATTCACCGCGCATTTGAGCTTCGTAAGCATTATGCAAAATCTCTGAAAAAAGAGGCGAGGGTTCAAGCCCAAAGTCTAAAATATCTTGTCCTGCCAAAAATGCTGGAAGTTTTTTATTGATTACATTTAACTCTATAGCTCTTTTTTTTATCTCTTCACCGGCTTTGTAAATTTTCTCATTACCGTTTGCAAAGTAGATCGAGCTGCTTAAAATAAGAAGTTCATCTATTTTAACTTCGGTAGCAAGTTTGTATAATTTATAATCCTCCAAACCTGTTTTGAAAATATTATCTATCTCGTTATATTTTTCTATAAGCAGAAGGGATCTGTTTATGATCTCTTTGTTATCGGTTACTTTTTTTATAAAACTATGTGCGCTTTTTTGTGAAAAATCATAGCAAAGAGCTGCTAACATTAAAACAAGGTTCGTATGTTTGTTAGTAGTTCTCTGTTTTGCGATTTCATCTAGAACAGAGGAATTTTTAGTATACAGATCACTTTCAAACTCTTTTAAAAGATCAAATCCGCGTGATGGCTTTTTTGCATAAAGAAGAAGTTTTTTAATCTCCTCAAAAACTCTCTCTTTGGGAAGTTCGTTTAACAACCCTTTTTTAACCATATCCTTACACACTAAAAAAAGATTATCATCAATTTTCAGGTCAAATCTAGCGGCAAACTGAACTGCCCTTAAGACTCTTAGCGGATCTTCCCCGAAACTTTTTAAATTTACGGCTTTTAGCCTTTTGTTATTAAAATCATCAAGTCCGTTAAACGGGTCTAATATTTTTCTCTCTATAACATCATAACCTATGGAATTGATAGTAAAATCTCTTCTTGATGTAGCGGTTTTAAAGTCGAGTGTAGTGTCTATAGTTATCTCAAAGCCACGATGTCCGGACTTAACTTTGTTATCAGTTCTTGGAAATGAGAAATCAAGATCATACTCTTTAAAATAGAGTTTGCATACGCCAAAGCTCTTTCCTACAATATTAACACTGCCAAACTCTTTTAGTATATTTTGTAATTTTGAAAAAGAGGAGATACCGTATATTTCAATATCTATATCTTTTGATTCAATACCGGCAAGATGGTCTCTAATATATCCGCCCACAATAATAGGTCTAATACCGTAGCTCTTTAATTTGTCAAATATAGTATCTAGTTCGCCAGGATAATCAATCATATAAATCCTAAAAGTGAGTAGTTCTTCTTGCCTTTGGATGTATTATAACACTACTTTTAC
>JBFEYZ010000035.1:0-13291 GCA_041561855.1 Sulfurimonas sp.
ATGATCGTTGAGAGATCTTTGTCATACTTCACAAGTCCGTTAAATAAAAATCCGGTGATCTCTGATGAACTAGAATCGGTCGCCAGAACAGGGTTTAACCTTGACGGGTTTGAAGAAGTAGCCAGATGAAGTGTCGATGCGAAGATATTAAGTGATAAAAAAAGGATAAGTAAATAGCGCAAAACAACTCTTTTTTTTGAGCGATTATACCAAAGTAAAGTAGAAGAAGTTGTTAATGAAAAATTTGAAGGAGTTTTTTAACAGTGCAAAAAGCACTGAAAAAAAGTTCTTGCAGCGATTAACGCTTAGAAAACTGGCGAGAACGACGAGCTTTACGCTTACCTGGCTTCTTACGTTCAACAACACGTGAGTCACGAGTCATCATACCCTCAGGCTTGAGGATCGCTTTTAACTCAGGGTTGAATCTTACAAGTGCGCGAGAGATACCGTGACGAAGTGCGTCAGCCTGACCACCGAAACCACCGCCTAGAGTAGTAGCTACGATATCAACCGATGTATCTTGCTTAGTTAAGTTAAGCGGCTGCTTTACACGAAGTTTTTTCGCTTCTAGTCCGCCTAACCATGCGTCTAATGAAAGACCGTTTACAGTCATGTTTCCACTACCTGGAGTTAACCATACTTTTGCTATTGACGCCTTACGACGGCCTGTTGCATATACTTTTGCCATATAGTTATCCTTACTTAGCTAATTGTGCAGTGTGAGGATGCTCAGCACCTGCATATATTTTTAATTTTTTAAGCATTTTAGCGCCAAGCTTAGTTTTAGGAAGCATACCGCGAGTAGCCAGTTTGTACAGCTTCTCAGGATTTTTTTCTAAAAGCTCAGTCATCTTTACGCTTTTTGTGCTACCAAAGTACCCAGAGTAAGAGAAGTACTCTTTGTTAGCGATTTTTCCAAGACCGTTGAATTTTGCTTTAGAAGCGTTAACAACTACAACATAATCTCCACAGTCGATATTTGGAGTAAAACATGGCTTGTTCTTACCGCGAAGTATAGTTGCAACTTCAGTGATAATACGACCAAAAGTTTTACCTTCAGCATCAATCAAAACCCATTTTTGATCGATTTGTTCAGGAGTTGCAATTTTCGTAAATTTCATTCTTGAACCTTTCAAGTAATTTTCTTAACATCAACATAATAAAATGCCTGTTTAATTGGCGAAAGTATATCCTCTTAACCTTATAAAGAACTGAATTTATGTTTTTTTTAAGGTTTATATTCTCTGCTTTTTTTGTTGAATTTTCAAAACTGTTAGAAAAATTTTATAAACATTCAATATTTAAAATGATACAATTGATAGAATATGTAATTATACCGTATTAAACAAACTAAACTAAAGAGTAAGAATGAACATAAGTCAAATGTTTAAAAAGGGGTTGTTGGCTGTTTTATCACTGCTTTTTGCTCTCTCTTTAAGTGCAGTTGAAAATCAGAGAATCATAGAAGAGCGTAATTCTCCTATGCCTGAGATTCCGCTAAAAAGAGCTATGGGAAGCAAAGCCTATAACGATGCTATAAAGTCTGGGGATTATAGCTATGTAGGCAACTCAAAATGCCGTCTTTGCCACAGAAACTTTTTTCTCGGAAGAAAAAACGATCCACATGACCACGCAATGGAGAACCTTATTGCATCTGGCGATGATAAAAACTCTCGCTGTCTTATGTGCCACTCCACAGGTCACGGCACGCCTAGCGGTTTTATAGATATGGAAAAAACTCCTCGTCTTGCCAACGTTCAGTGTGAAGGGTGCCACGGTCCAGGAAACGTGCATGTAGCACTGGCAAAAGATAAAAACAAAAATGAGGCCAAGAGGTTTACAGGCGGAGGTTTCTTGGCAGGAGAAGACAACCCACAGATACTTAGAAAAATGTGCACAAGCTGTCATACGGAGCGCTGGGACAGATCATACCACGACTTTGACAAAGCATATAACAGTTATAAAAAAGCAGATCCTACAACGGGGCACTGATGATCTCTATTGTAAGAAAATATACGATTCCGCTAATACTGTTCTCGCTAGTATTGGGCATAGCCTATCTATCTTATTACAACTACAAAGTACAAAAAGACCTGCTGCTAAGACAGCTGCACAACAACTCTCTTAACGTTGCAAGTTCGGTTTCATCGGCAATAGAGCGGTTTCATGACATAAAATCCACTATAAATCTTCAAAAACTGGTAAATGATGTCTCTTTCAGGCTTGAAATATTTGAATTTAGATATCTCGAACCAAACGGTACGATCAGAAACTCAATGTTCAAAGAGGAGATAGGAGAGATTTTATCATCCAAAAGTTTTAATGAGACAATAAAGGGAGGGCGTAAACTAAACACATTCTTCTTTGAAATTCGCGACTTTGTTGAAGTTATGTCGATCTACTATCCGATATATCTTAACGAAAAGCTTGTGGGGATCATTGATCTGGCAGTTGATATATCAGAATACAATCTTCAAAACGGCTCACAAGACAATTTCTCCATACTAAGAAGGCAGGTAGACATTCAAAACCTTCTAAAATCAATGGACGGATCTATAACAAACAGCCTCGCGATACTTGAAAAAACAAACATAAATGACTTTTTACATGCCTATATAAAATCGGCAAAAAATATTACAGAGATCTCAATAATAGACCCGAAGGAAAATATCTACGCTAGCAGTGACAGCGCACTTGTCTCAACTAAACTTAAAAACAGAAGTCTTCCGAATTCGAGCATGATAGAGATCGACGGGCAATTAAGATACAGAACAATAATCGATTCGCACGAGCATGAAAACCATGAGAAGATGAAGCTTTTGCTGCTGATAGATGCAACAACCTATCTTAATCATGAGAACAGACTCTTTACAACGGCTACAGTAACAGCCGTGATTGCTCTTTTGTTCGCACTCTTTATATCAAGACTGATCTACTTCTCGGCGATAGAGCAGTCTCGAAGTGAAAAAGAGCGCTTGGAGCATCTTGTTAAAGTAAGAACAAGGGAAATAGAGCTTTTAAGTCAAATAGACTCTCTTACCGGTCTTTGGAACAGACGCCACTTAGAAGAGAGTTTGGAGAGTGAGTTCAAAAGGGCAAAGCGTTACAATAAAGTGCTCTCTATTATGATAATCGACCTTGACCATTTCAAAAACATAAACGATACATACGGTCATATGGCTGGGGATGAAGTGCTAAGAGAGGTTAGTGCCAGAATTAAAAAATGCCAAAGAGAGACTGACTTTATTGGGCGTTACGGCGGGGAAGAGATCGTAATAATTCTTCCTGAAACAGACCTGCATACATCATCAAAGGTCGCAGAAACTGTAAGAAAAACCATTGAGAAAGAGCCTGTAGAGTTCGAGGAGCAGACAATAAACGTTACTACAAGTATAGGCATCAGCAGTCTGCGTAAAGAGCATGAAAATTATTCAACACTCTTCTCCGAGGCTGATGAAGCACTATATAACGCTAAAAAACTCGGACGTAACAGAGTCGAAGTTTTTTAAATCTTACTGATTTTAATACCGTCACTTAAAAGATAGCAAATATATCCCTGGGCATCTTCTCCTGTTATCTCCTTTACTGCTCTGACATAGGAGCCGACTTGGCTAATATGATCTTTATGATGTGAAAAAGAACTTTTATAATCGATAATTTTCCAGTTAGCAAATAGAGTCTCTTTCATAGAGTTGTTTCTTACAAGCAGATCTATATATTTAAGGTTTTTTTTGTATCTTATCGCCTTTTCTCTGTAGCACTCACCATCTGTCAAAGAGATAAACTCACTGCTCTTAAGAAGCATCTCTACTCTTTTTTGTATATCTTCTATCTCCTCATCGTCCAAGATATCACCGTACTTATTTATCATCATTGCTTTTGCATCGGGAATGCTTCTTAGGTCAAACTCTGAAAGCATCTCAAGCATATAGTGCATCGCTACACCGAAATTTATCGATTTTAGATCATCCTCCTGAGCCTTTTCGACACTTAAAATATCACTCTGTGTTCCATAGTAAAGCTCTGTGTACTCTAAATGCGCAACACTTTTTTCTCCCTCTCTTTTATCTCTCTTACTGCATACCAAATTACCAAAAATCTGCTTTTTAATATCCAAAATATCAAACATAGAGTCTTTTGATTTTAAAACTATAAACAAATTCTCCCTTGCTCTAGTAAAAGCAACATATAAGGCGTTAAGTGTATCCTCTCGCACAAGAGCCTTCTCTTTTAAAAGAGCTTTCGCATATTCTGCGTCAACTGCATCTCTGCCTTTTATACGCAAGTAGATATTTGTAAGTAAAGTTTTGTCATACTCATAGATGATTGCATCACGGGCAGCCGGAGCTTTTTTGAGCCTGTCAATAACTATGACATGTTCGTACTCCAATCCTTTTGACTTATGAACCGTAAGCACTCTTACACCGTTTAATTCCGAAGCAGCCGCACTTACATCCATCCTCTCATACTCAAATATAAGCGCTTCTATGTCGCTGTAGAGAGATATTGAACTCAAAAATCTTAAAAGATTAAAGTCATCATCAAAAAGCCCAAACTCCTCTATCGCCTCTTTAACTATGTCTAAAATTGCTTTTTTATTGAAATCTACTCTCTTTATAGGACGCACTTTTTGCGAAACGAGCGCATAAAAATTCTCCTTATATATCTCTTCACCGAAATATTGATACTTCAGATACTCCAAGATAGCTTTAACACCGTTTTGGTTAATAAGCTTTGTCGTCGTCTCCGTTACAACTTCTATATTCTGCGTGTGCAGAGCTCTCTCAATCTCTTGCCCGTCACCGTTCGTGGCACAGAGCACGGCTATCTCGTTTATCTCTGCTCCCATATCAAGAAGTCTCTTCACCTGTGCCACAACCTCATCAAGAAGTTCATCACTTTGTATGACCTCTACATAACCGCCATCAGCTCCCTCTCTTACAAGCTGAGGCGTGTAATTTTTTATCCTATGCTCAAAGACTCTGTTGACAAACTCTACAACCTCTTTTTGTGAACGGTAGTTTGTCAAAAGTTTCTCTACATGTGTACTGTTTTCTTCTCGTACCGCATCAAAAAGAGCACTAACCCCGCCGCGGAATCTGTAAATAGACTGCTTTACATCCCCCACAAAAAAGAAGCTTCCGTTATCAAATATGCCTTTACCTGAGGTTATCTCATTTATAAGAGGCTTTAGTATCTCATATTGCAATATACTGGTGTCTTGAAATTCGTCAAGCAGCATATGTTCTATCTGTGCATCCAGCCTGAAGTACAAAAACTCGCTGTCATCAAGAAGGTTCAGTATCTCATAGACCAGATAAGTGACATCGCTGAAACTGAGCTCACTGTCATCCATGTAGAGAGCCTTTTTGCTCTTTGCATAGATATCTACAAGCTCTTTAATTGCAAAAAAGAAGTTCTGCTCCTTTGCTCTGTTCTGCTCTCTTATTGCTTTTTGGATACTCTCTAGCAGTGTGTCCATCTCTGGAGTAAAACATTTTGAAAAGGTTCTGTAATTTAGAGACTCTTTGCCTATCCATGCCTTTGCACACAGCTCTTCAAAACTCTGAGCCTCAACAGATTTTATAGCAGTGCTTGAAGCATCTTTGCATGACAAGACGATATTTCTTAACTCTTCCAAGCTCTTCATCGCCATGTTTTCAAACTCTATGTAATCACACTTTTGAAACTCTATATGCTTTAACTCTTGAAATTTGATATAAAACTCATCCAATAACTCAAATATATTGGTGAGTCTTTTGTTTGAAGCGAGTGAGAGCGTAATAAGCGTCTCTTTTTTGCCGGCAACACTTACCTCTTTTAAAAACCGTGATAGAAGTTTCAGCTCATGCTGTGAGCCGAATGTCGAAAAGTCAGGCATTAAAGAGGCATAGAGAGAGAACTTTCTGAGAATCTTTGTAAAAAAACTGTCAATAGTCATTATCTTTGTATTGGAATTTAAAAACTCATCCAAAACTCTTTTACGATTGGCAAGCAGATACTCTCGCGAGAGTTCCGTTACCTTTGCTATCTCATCAAGTTCGCCTCTGTTTTGTAACTCCTCAAGTGTTTGGACTATCCTCTCCTGCATCTCGTTTGCGGCTTTGTTCGTAAATGTAAGGGCAAGTATCTTTGATGGCTCCGCACCCTTAAACAGCAGACTGAGATAACGCACCACAAGCATAAATGTCTTGCCGCTTCCCGCACTCGCCTCGTAGGCTAGATTATTAATAAACATCACTCTCTTCCGCACATTATTTTATATTCACAAAATTGACAATTTTTCACATCTTCGCACTTGCTAAAATTGACATCTTCAATATTTAGCAGATCTTTGATATTTGACTCCAATACTCCAAGCTTCTCTTGTAAGAACGGCTCATCTACAATCTTTGACTCTTTGAGGTCATAGTAGCCGCAACCGACGACATTGCCTAGTTTTTGAGCCAAAAGATAGTAAAACTCCAGCTGAAAATCCGTTGCTTCGGTAAAATTTTTCTCCGTATAAAGGGGATAAGAGCCGGTTTTGTAATCAAGAACATATATATCATTGTCCTTTTTGTCCACTCTGTCTATCTGACCGCTAAGAGTCATCCCCGCAAACTCGGTCTGCAGACTTACTTCGCAATGCTCGACTCTCCACCCATCGGAGAATCTGCTAACCTCGTTTTGGCAGAAAGCTTCCATTCTTCTTGCTTGCATCGCCATAAGATACTCTTCAAACTCGCTCTCTCCGCAGGCATATTTAAGCTCTGCATTCAGATCACGTTTCAACTCATCAGCACTCTCATAAAAACTTTTATCGCCGTACAGCTCTTTTAGAGCACTGTGTACGGCAGAGCCTATCTCATGCTCCTTTGGCATATCTTTTGGAATCTCATGATTTTGAATTGATTTTATATAGTTGTAGTAATATTTTCTCTTGCATGTAAGAAACGTTTTAAGTCTTGTAGCGGATAGGTTTTTGCCCTTGAAGCTGTACTCTAAAACAATATCATCTTCCTCTTTGACTTTTGACGCACTGTTTGCAAAAAGCACTCCAGCGTAAGAGTGCTCATCATACAGGCTCTTCTCTTTTATGCCAAGCTGTTTTAAAAATCTTGAAGCACTGCTCTCTTTAGATTTTACAAAAGATATTGCAACCTCTTTGCTTGAGTTTATAAGCATCTCATAGTAATGTTTTTGCAGATTCTCTCTATCACTCATGGTCGGTAGGTTTGCCGCCTCTCTTAAGTGGGTATTTAAAAACATATCCTTATCACTCTTTTTAGGAACGTTTGAGTCGCTAAAATCAACGACTATTACCGCATCAAACTCTACAGAACGTGTCTCTAAAACACCCATAACGGTTATCTTTCCGCCTCTTACATCATCGATTGTTCGGCTTGAGAGCCTTTGCAGGAAAACCAAGAGAAGAGATTTTACGCTCATATCACTCATAAAAGGAAGGATATTTTTAAGACCGTATAGCTCCTCTTCAAAAATAGCAAGCTCGGCTCTATTTCCCAGCTTCTCTTTTAAAAAACTCTCTTTGTAGCTCTTTAAAAACTCCAGTATCTCAGTCTCTTTGCTCTTTTTGGCATAGATTGAGCGAAGCGGGATATAAAACTCATCCCCTACTCTCTTTAACCTTGCTTCATTCTCTTTGGAGTCCTGCTCAATGTACTTGCATGTCGCATCGAGTTTCGCATAAATGGAAGTTGTACTAAACGCCTCTCCCATCGCAAAATTGAAGTTTGCTTTTGCATCAAAGGACTTAAGCAGCTGCGCAAACTTCTCATCCGGCAAAATAACCGCAATATTTTCAGGCTTGTAGCCCATTTTAATAAAATCGTATATCTTTTTTTTAACAAATGCTACCTGCAAAAGAGGCTCGCTAAAAGACTCGCATGTAACTTTCGTGTTTTGCTCTATCTTCTCTTTGTGAAATATCTCTTTTGTATTTAACGAGATTTTATATCTATATCCTGTCTCTAGTTCAATGCCCATCTCTAAAAATTTTTTCTGCATCTTGGTGTTAAATCTGCTTGCGCTAAAGAGAATATTTACACTGCTAAATCCGCAACATCTCTCCAAAAGCTCAAGCTCAAAGTTTGTCAGATGACCATCGACATTCAGTTCTATGTTCTTATACTGTTTTACGTATGCTGCGTTAAAAGAGTAGAGTTTTGGCATAAATACCCTGTCTAGAAGCTTTCTCTCCCTGCAAAGAACTTCATATCTGCGGTAAAGTTCCTCAAGTATCGCTATATGCTCCTCATATTCTCCGTATATATCAGATGTTGCCAAATCTTTTATATCGTATCTCTCTGCACTTAGCTCTTCAAAAAATTTAAATATATAAGATGAGTTTTTTGTAAATGTGAAAAAGTTTCGCTGAATTTGAAGGTTTTTAAAATTTTTAAAGTCACTTGCTTCTAGCAAAAGCAGAACTCTGCCGTCTTCATCCAAAGCTCTAAAGCCTTCTACCATGCAGAGTTTCGAGATAAACTCACTCATTGTGATGTAGTTTGGTAGAAAAAGGGTCGAACCCTCTATCTTTAAGAGCTTTTGTCTTATTGCACGAGCTGAGGGGAGGACAAGCAAAGATTCATTCATGGGCTAATTATAGCCTAATATTCTATGATTTCCTTTGCTCTTGTATCTGCTTTTACGTTGTAAAATCTATGAAGTTCATCTACGGCTACTTTAGCCATAACATCCCATCTTCCCTCCTGCGGAAGCTCAATAGTGTCAAAAGTATAAACCCCGTCTTCAATCTTCGGATTATTTAGTTCTTTGTCATACTTATGATTGTTTGGTCTAGTCACGACAACTTTTATTTGTGCATTATTCACAGGATTTGAGTCAATGTCGGTGACTTTATATTTTATAGCAGTGCTTTGTGTACTAAGACCGTCTGTTATATACTCTATTTTATATTTTTTGTTAAATGCTATAGCGGATTCTAAAATATCGTTTGCCTTTGCATCCGCTTCATGATAATCCATCATATAGGTATCGCTCTTCTCGACAGGAAGCGTATTTGCAACGACTATCGTCGTGACGCATGCACCGAATACTAAAATGATTGAGGCACCGATTGCGTATGGCCAGATTCTGCCGTTACTTAGATTCATTTTTCTGCCTTCTGAGATATAGTTTTCTTTTAATATAAAGAAATATACCATAAACGATAAAACCGTAGAACAATACTTTTACGAGAAAAATACTTGTCTGATTTGCACTGCCTACCGCATTCTCAAGCACCACTCCCTTGCTTGCTGCAATCTGCTCTGCGATATCGGCATAACCGTTAAACATAGAACCGGAATACTTTCCTAAAAGTTCACCGTCTTTGGCTTTTTGGGCAAGCAGCGGCAAAATAGTACCTCCGCTGCTCATATCACTGAAATCCATATTTAGAAGCGCCACGACAAATGCCTGAACCGGGGATGATATAGGGCTTAGTACCTGTTTTTTGTCAAAATACTCATATAAAGATCTCTGGTTTGCATAGATATCGACTTTTGAATCCATTTCCGAAAATGTAAGCAGAATAGTGGAAGAGTTAAAATCTTTCATCAACTCTTTTTCGTAATCAACTATGCTCATATCTTTTGGCAGCTCTTTGAGCATTACAAGCCTTAGAGATATTCCTGTCTTTTGATAAAGCTCCTGTCCTAGTTTCTCAACTTCTATGTTGAATGCCGGATTAAAAATAAGCTCATCTTTATATAAATATTGTGCAAATAGAGAAGTGTTAAAAAACAGTGCGAGTATGAGGGCGCCAAGCCCTCTTGAAAATTTCAATGAAATTTCCTAGCCGATATAAAGATGATTCGGTGTTAAAACCGCGTATAGAGTATAAAGAGCCATAATAACTAAGCTCCATGCAATGATTTTTTCCATTTTATACTTCCTTACTTCACATCTACCAAATGATTAGCGTTATCAACGCTTTTCATTTGTATAAGATGCTCATCTTTAATATCATAAAAGTTTGTTGCACTTGTATTTTGAACATTTATAGCCCAAACTGTTAATCCAACCAAAATAACTAAAAGCAAAACAGTTGCAATCAGCATACCGGTTATACCGTCGAGAGAAAATATACTTCTGTTATCATTCATCCCTGACTCCTTATTTACTTATGTTGGCAATATAAGCACCAACAGCTTCTTTTTGCTTATCGTTAAGTCTATCAAACTTAGGCATAGTACCAATTATACCTTTTTTACCGTGAGTAAGAACATTGCTTACCAAAGTAATATCAAAATGTCTGATATTCGGGCTCATGCCCTCAATTCCCGTACCGTCTTCACCGTGACACATAGCACAAGTTCCTGCATAAATATCAGCACCTTCACCTGTGAAACCGTTTGCTACGTAAGCAGAAACAGTATCTATCTCAGCATCCGTAATCGGAGCATAGCCAGAGTTAGAGTTCATCAGACCGTTACGGTCAGGCATCGGCATCTCAAAGCCTAGAAGCTTGTTGTTTGAGCCGTTTTCTATTACAGCCTTCACTGACGCTTCATCAATTCTAATATTTAAATTAGCAGCTTTTCCGTCAATACCGTCTGCGCTAAGGCCGTGACAAACTTTACACTCAGCCAAGAAAACAGACTCACCCATCTCTACCAATTTGTCGCCTGTAATATCTTTATATTTTGCTTCAAATTTTGCATTGTGTGCAGCAACATCTTCGTTGTACTCACCGATTTGTGAATATGCATTTACAGGATAGCCGATCGTAAAGTACCACATACCCCATATTATTAAAAGCATAAACATAACTGCCCAACCGGTAGGAACGCTGTTTTTATACTCGCCTATTCCATCCCAATTCTCATCTGCAAGCTCACCAGTCGCACTGTCAACTTGCATCTGACGCACATACTTTATTACGACGAAAACAGTAATAACTACTAGTGCTATCGCCCCCGTAACCGCAAGTATATTGACGATATCATCATTTAGACCGCCTTTTGATCCACCGACGGATAAATACGTCAGTATTAACATTAAAGCAGTAAATATGATTCCCCCAAGATAAAGCTTATTCATATCTTTCTCCTATTTCTCTTTGTCATCAGACTTAGGCGATACCGGAGTATCATCCAAGTCATCTTTAAGTGCCATATCACTATAACTCTCATAATCTACCCCATCAACATCTTTCTTCTTAGTGTATAGATGGTATATATAACCATACAATGCCACTACAAGAAATATTGTTAATGCAAAGTATCCATAAGCCTGTAATTGTGCTATATCCACTACAAACCTCTACTTGAGACTATTCATATATGCAATTAATGCAACTATCTCAGGAATCTCGCCACGTGCCACAGCATCTTTAACATCTTGGTCTCTCATGTCAGCCGCGATAAGCTTCGCTTCTTCCAAAGCTATAGCTTTTGCCTCAGCAACACTTCCTCCCATCTTTACAACAACTTTAGAACCGTCTTTCATAGGCACTTCTTTGTTGTAAGGAACTGAAAAATACTCTGCAACTGTCAACTGTTCTGCAAATGCAGTCTCAATATCAGCTTTGTTCGTAAACATCCACTTATATGACGGCATTATCGAGCCAGGAACAACAGAAGCAGGATCTTTCATATGATTTTCATGCCAGTCTGTAGTTCTATAGTTACCGACACGCATCAAATCAGGTCCTGTTCTTTTAGAACCCCATAAAAATGGTCTGTCGTACGCATACTCACCGCTTAAAGAGTAATGACCGTAACGATCAGTCTCTGACTTGAACGGACGAACAAGCTGTGAGTGACATGCATTACAGCTGTTTTTAATATAAACGTGACGACCTGCCAACTCTAAAGTAGAGTACGGAGCCGTACCGATTACGGGACGAGATGCTTGAGCAAAGTTTGGAAGAATTTCTATTAAACCTGCAAAAGCAATTGTTACGAATACACCTACCGCAAAAAAGAACGGATGTTTTTCTAACCAATGAAACATATTATATCCTTTCTATTAAGCGCCCATAGGCGATGCATTTTGTAGCTCACGCTCTTCAACAGGGCGAGCAGACATAGTTTTATAGATGTTGTAAGCAAACATCAAGAAACCAACTAAATAGAGTAGACCACCTATACCACGAATAGTGTAGTAAGGATGTAAAACAGTAACCGTGTCAATAAATGAGTAAGCCAAGTTACCAAACTCATCGTGAGCACGCCACATCATACCTTGAGTAATACCTGCTATCCACATAGAAGTGAAGTATAGAACAACACCTAATGTTTGGATCCAGAACTGCGCTGCCATTAATGATTTAGAGTAGATCTCACGCTTAAATACACGTGGAGCCATATGGTAAAGCGCAGCCATAATCATAAAGCCAACCCAACCAAGAACACCGTCATGAACGTGACCGACAATCCAGTCAGTAAAGTGTGCTATTGCGTTAACTGATTTAATTGCTTGAATCGGACCCTCTAATGTTGAGAACATATAAAAAGTCGAACCTAGAACCATAAACTTAATCAATGGAGATGAAGCGACCTGCTGCCATTCACCCTTCATTGTAAGAAGCATATTGATTGCAGAACCCCAAGACGGAAGAATCAATATTACAGAAAATATTGAACCCATTGTCTGCATCCAGTCAGGAACAGTTGAATATAAAAGGTGGTGTCCGCCTGCCCATAGGTAAACAAACATCAATCCCCAGAAAGAGAGAAGTGAAAGTTTATATGAATAGATAGCCTGACCTGACTCTTTTGGTAAAAAGTAGTATATCATCGCAACGATAGGAACCGTAAAACCAAATGCAACTGCATTATGCCCATACCACCACTGAACAAGCGCATCATTCGTACCTGCATACATAGAAACAGAGTGATACCATGCTCCTATACCTGATTCACCTGCAGCAGATGTTCCAAGCATTGTCGGTATTTCCATATTGTTGAAAAGGTAAAGCATAGCTATACCCAAGAATGTAGCAATATAATACCAAATAGAGATATATAAAGACTTCTCGCGGCGAATTCCGATAAGACCGAAAATACTCAAACCGAATATTACCCATACAACTACTACGGCAATATCTATCGGCCACTCAAACTCAGCATACTCTTTTGATGTAGTAACACCTGCAAAAAGTGAAACCACAACTGCTGCAACAACAACAAGATATAGCCAGAAGTGTATCTTGCCTAAAGCCATCAAAAACTTTGATTCCGCCATAGATACTTTTAATACACGTTGACCAACATAATACCAAGTAGCAAAAATACCACTTAATGTAAAACCAAATATTACTGCATCAGTATGCAGCGGA
>JBFEYZ010000036.1:0-13218 GCA_041561855.1 Sulfurimonas sp.
CATCCTTTGTCCTGTTCTTTACGTAGCCACTCCAAATTTTTCCGCTCTTTACCGTCTCCCAGAGATCTTTAAAAGCCGCCTTTGGCATATCTTTGTGGCGGACTATATTGTGAGGCTTACCGATCAGCTCTTCAATGGAATATCCGGCGATCTTACAAAAATCGTCATTGGCAAAAATTATAACGCCTTTGGCATCCGTTTGAGAGACTAAAAAATCATCATTTTTTAATATGTACTCCTGCATTCTATACCTTTATATACAAATTGTCATAATAATAACATAATATAAGTTAAAGTTACATTAGCAACTTATAATTATCTTTATGTTTTATTATAATACATTTATGTTTAAAACTGTTTTATCACAAAGAAATTTGATAACGTGAGTATGATATTTAGTAGTAAATTAGTTTATTTTAATGGCATCTTTTGTATAATCGCATCAATATAATAAGTGAAATCCAAAAAGTGAAATAATGAGCAAAAAAGATTTATACCGCCCAAATGTTGCGATGATAATAGTCTCAAGCAGCTATCCTCATACAAAAGAGATACTCTTGGCGCAGAGAAATGACCTGGCTGATGTCTGGCAGTTTCCTCAAGGCGGGATCGATGAGGGAGAAGAGGTTCAAGAAGCCCTTTTTCGTGAGCTTCTAGAGGAGATAGGTACGGATATGGTAGAAGTAATCGCCGAGTTTCCGGAGTGGATCTCTTACGATTTTCCTTCAAGAATCGCCGAAAACATGAAACCCTTTATCGGACAAAAGCAGAAATATTTTTTGGTCAGGCTTCATGAAGATGCGAGTATAAATATTCATACGGATGAGCCAGAGTTCAGTGATTATAAATTTGTAACAGCTGATGAGGCTCTAAATATGAGTGCCAGTTTTAAAAAAGACGTATATGAGAGTGTAATAAGTTATTTTAAAAAAGAGGGATTATTGTAGATGTTAATAGTTCAAAAATTCGGCGGAACAAGTGTCGGTGACTTGGATCGTATCCAAAATGTTGCCAACAGGGTTGCAAAAACAAAAGAGGCAGGAAACGATGTCGTAGTCGTAGTATCTGCAATGAGCGGAGAGACAAACAAACTTGTCTCATACGCAGAGCACTTTTCAAAAAATCCGGCACGCGTAGAGATGGATATGCTTCTTAGCTCAGGAGAGAGAGTAACGGCTTCACTGCTGGCAATAGCTCTAAGCGAGATGGGGTTTGATGCAGTTTCGATGACGGGAAGAAAGGCGGGTATCGTAACCGATAATATTCATACAAAAGCCCGTATAGAAGAGATAAATCCGAGTGTTATGCATGAAGCGATAAAAGAGGGCAAGATCGTAGTCGTTGCAGGTTTTCAAGGGATATCTCAAGACGGCAATGTAACTACACTTGGACGCGGCGGAAGCGATCTCTCGGCAGTTGCGATAGCAGGCGCTTTAAAAGCGGACCTTTGCGAGATATATACGGATGTAAGCGGAATCTTTACAACAGATCCTAGGATCGAGCCAAAAGCAAAAAAGCTTGATGAGATCTCATATGACGAGATGCTCGAACTCGCATCTTTAGGCGCAAAAGTGCTTCAAAATCGCTCTGTAGAGCTGGCTAAAAAATTAAACGTAAATCTAGTAACAAGAACAAGCTTCTCTGATGAAGAGGGAACATTAATAACCAAGGAAGAAAATATCATGGAAAAACCGTTAGTAAGTGGAATCGCACTCGATAAAAATCAGGCTCGCGTATCTTTGGTAGGCGTAAAAGACAGACCGGGAATAGCATCGGATATATTTACAAAGCTCTCAAACAATAACGTGAACATAGATATGATCATCCAAAACGTAGGGCATGACGGCAAAGCAAATATCGACTTTACGGTTCCGGTAGGTGATCTGAATGATGCTAAAAAAGTTATGGATAAATTTGTAGAAGATGCCGAGGTAGATGAAGCATCGTATGATGAGAACATCTGCAAAGTCTCGATAGTCGGTGTAGGTATGAAGTCCCATACCGGTGTGGCTGCAAAAGCGTTCTCAACTATGGCAAAAGAGAATATAAATATAAATATGATCTCGACATCAGAGATAAAGGTCTCTATGGTCATAGATGAGAAGTATGCGGAACTGGCTGTTAGAAGCCTTCACGCAGCTTACGAGTTAGACAAGTAGCATAATGCAAGAGTTTGCACAGTGGAGCTTGGATGCCATAAGAGAAGAGGGTGGCTGTTTCAGCTGGCTTGAAGAGCAGCGATTTGACTGGACCACCACAACTTCACAAGCACTGGAGCAGATACTTTGCGGTAAAACAATTATCCTTATAACCGATGAGAAGAGAAAGTGGCTCGAGAGTTACATCCTTGATAATCTAAACAATGCTCAGATGGATCGTCCGCTGCTGCCTATAGTAAGTATAGACAGTATGTACAGACACTATAACAATGTCAGCGGCGGAGAGATGCTCGACGTGGTTGAAGATATGATATCTCTGGCACATAAAGATGATTGCTTTTTTTGGTATATCGGCAAAGGGGAAGACAAAAGAGCAGATCTTGCAAAAAGAAGAGATACAAGCTACTTTTGGATATTTGACGAAGAGTATATCAACGCTTTTAATCTAAAATCTCATGACAAACTTCTTGATATAAAATTGCTTCAGCTCTATCGCCTCTTCAATGCATCTTTAAATGCGGCGATGTTTGGAGAGGTCGATGTCGGTTCATGAGTCTAAAAAAGGGTATATTCTGATCTCCTCGGATATAGAATCCGAGTATAAGAGAATAAGCGATGAGTTAAAACCGAGCAGAGTCGTCGGTTTTATAGAGGATGAGTTTAAAATAGAGCACGCAAAAGCCGTTGTGGCAGAAGCGTATATAAGCGAAGAGAAGACAAAATATCTCATTTTGGGTGCAAACAGCTTCAATAACATATCACAAAACTCTCTTTTAAAACTTTTAGAAGAGCCTCCAAGAAACATAGAACTTATCATTATCTCCCCTTCTAAATCAAATCTTCTTTCAACGGTTCGTTCAAGAATGCCTATTATAAAAGGCGAGAAAAAGAGCTCGACTCTGCAGATAGACATTAACCTATCCCGAATAAGCTACAAAGAAGTTTTTGATTTTTTAAAGACTAATGCAAGAGTAAAAAAAAGCGAAGCCAAGGCTTTGGTCGAAGCGCTCTATTATAAGGCGGTTGTTGTTGAAAAACTGATGCTGACATCACTGCAGCTTCAAAATTTTGACAAAGCTTACAGACTTCTGGAGTTAAACTCCAGGCCGCAAAGCGTCTTGGCTATGGTAGTGATGAGTTTTGTAGGAGAGAAAAATGCAAGTTGAGCTTTTATCAAACGGTATAGATAAACAGAGATATTTAAAAGAGCTGGGTGTAGACAGCGGCGGCATATCGATCTTAGCTTCAAAAGCAACCCACCATACAGTTTATATAAGAGATTTGCACGTGGGTGCCGCAAATATTTTAAAGCAGGATGCACTTAGTGTAGGAGCTGATCTGGCAGTACCGCGCGGTACAGTTATGGCAAAAACGCCTTACGTCGACTGCATCCTTATAGCTACTTCAAGAGAGCTTGAGGCTCTCAGTAAAAAAGAGCTTGCCCAGCCGTTCGGGTTAAAAGATGTGGCAAAAAAACTCCAAGAGATTTTAAAGATCAAAAAACCTTCCAAAGTAGAGATAATGGGAGTTATAAACGCAAATGACGACAGTTTTTACTCTGAATCAAGATTTAACGGCAACAGTGCGGTAGAGGCTATAGAGCGCATGATAGATGAGGGTGCGGATATTATAGACATTGGAGGAGTGTCGTCTGCTCCAAACTCTCTGTACGTGGATAAAGATGAAGAGTTTAGAAGATTAGAACCTCTTTTTGACGCCGTAAAAAAAGCGAAGCTTTACAATAAGGTAAAGTTTAGCATCGACAGTTATGAGCCTGAAGTTATAACCTGCGCCCTTAAAAGCGGATTTGAGATAGTCAACGACATTACAGGACTCTCTAACGATGCCGTTTCAAGACTCTGTGCAAGCAACAATTCGACAGCTGTTATTATGCATATGCAGGGAACTCCTCAGACAATGCAGAACGAGCCGAAATATGACAACATTCTAAGCGATATATATTCTTTTTTTGAGCAAAGGATTACAAGGGCTGAATTTTTAAATGTTAAGAATATAACGCTTGACGTCGGAATAGGGTTTGGTAAAACTCTTGAGGACAACCTTATGCTCATAAAGCATCTTGGGCACTTTTTGACGCTCGGCAAGCCTCTGCTTGTCGGTGCTTCAAGGAAGTCTATGATAGACAAGATCTCTGCTTCTTCTCCTCAAGACAGGCTTGCAGGAACTTTGGCACTGCATTTAGAGGCCGTGAAAAACGGAGCTTCAATTATACGTGTGCATGATGTAAAAGAGCATGTGCAGGCACTGAAGATACAAGAGGCATTAAACAAGATATAAAAGGGGTGGGGGGCAGATATGATTTTTCCAAAGGTGGGGAGCATTGCAACGACTTCGGTCGTCTCAATAGATATAAATAATAAAATATCAGATGCTATGAAAAAGATGTTCAATAGTGAACACAGAAATATATTGGTCACGGATGGCAAAGTTTTTCGTGTTATGAGAGTGACAGATATTTTAAATATGAAAGCAAGAGATATAGATATGGACAGCTCTTTAAGAGATGTAGAGCTGCCTATGGTTCCGGCCGTAAACAAAGACAGAACGGTTCTGAATACGCTTGAGTACTTAAACTGTGAAGTAGAGTATATATGTGCAGTCGATGACGACGGCGAGCTTTTCGGGCTTATCTCCCACACAGATATTATAAGCAGTATAGACCCTGATACTTTAATGGATAATTTTTGCCTGCTTGACTTTTTAAAACTCGGCAAAAGAGCAAAATGGGTAGATAAAGATATAAAAACCTCAGAACTGCTTTGCGAGATGGCAAAAAAATCTTTTGAGAGCGTAATAATAGTTGAAAATTTAAAGCCGATAGGGATATTTACAACCAAGGATGTTATCCGTGTTATTGAAAAGAACGAAGATTTGAGCAAGCCTCTAATCAGCTATATGTCTTCTCCCGTAGATACGATACAAAAGTATTGCTCTGTTAAAGAGGCTTTGGAATTTTTAAAAAAGAAACATTACAAAAGAGTTGTAGTCGTTGATGATGATGGAAAGATGTCGGGAGTCATATCTCAAAAGGAGCTAATCTCCACGACTTACTCCAGATGGGCTCTTCTTACAAAAGAGTATCAAAAAGAGCTTGACAAGATAAACACGGAGCTTGTGAATAAAAATATTAAATATAAAGAGCTGGCATCCAGAGACCACCTTACAAATCTATATAACAGACATAAGTTTTTAAATCTGTTTCAATCATCATATAACACAATGGTCGAGAGAGAAAATGATATGTCGCTGATAATAGTCGACATAGACCATTTTAAGAATGTAAACGACACATACGGTCATAATATCGGAGATACTGTGATAGTTAAGGTATCTAAACTCTTAATCGAAAAATTAAGAGACATAGATATGGTTTGCAGATGGGGAGGCGAAGAGTTTGTCATACTTCTTCCTGCAGTTAATATCGATAATGCCGTTTTGGTGGCTGAAAAACTAAGAAGCTCGATCGAGGAGATGGAGATAGAAAGTGTCGGTAAGATCACCGCAAGTTTCGGAGTCTCTTGCGTATACGAAGATGATGATGTCAGCAGTGTCGTAAACAGAGCAGATACTGCTCTTTATTCCGCTAAAGAATTAGGAAGGAATCGTGTAGAAAAAGCCAGCTCAAGAGCTGTTTTTCAGAAGAGCCTCCACAACTGATGTGGAAGCTCTTGAGGTGTATTACTCTATTTCAGCGTCGATAACGTCTTCGTCATCTTTCTTTTTTTGAGTATCGGCAGCACCTGCTTCGCCGCCTTGCTCTTTTTTATACATCTGCTCAGCCATTTTGTGACTTGCTTCTGTTAATGTTTTTACTTTTGCTTCGATCTGCTCTTTGGTAGCACTTTCATCTTTTAGAGTATCTTTAAGCTCAGAAATAGCGCTCTCTATTTTAGCTTTCTCTTCAGCTTCGATCTTATCGCCCATTTCGTTTAAAGACTTCTCAGTTTGAGCAATAAGTGCATCTGCCTGGTTTTTAAGTTCAACAAGCTCTTTTCTTTTTGTATCTTCAGCTTTGTGAGCCTCTGCGTCTTGAACCATTTTGTTAATCTCTTCTTCGCTAAGTCCAGAACTTCCGCTTATCGTGATTGATTGAGATTTGCCGGTACCTTTGTCAGTTGAGCTAACTGTTAATATACCGTTTGCATCAATATCAAACGTAACTTCGATCTGAGGTACGCCTCTTGGAGCTGCAGGAATATCGCCTAGCTCAAAAAGACCTAAAGATTTGTTGTCTTTTGCAAACTCTCTCTCACCCTGAACAACCGAGATGCTAACAGCAGGCTGGTTGTCTTCCGCAGTTGAGAAGATCTGAGATTTTTTAACAGGTATAGTAGTACCTTTTTCTATAATCTTAGTTGCAACACCGCCTAGAGTCTCGATACCAAGTGAAAGCGGAGTAACATCTAGAAGAAGTACGTCTTTAACGTCTCCTCTTAAAACACCGCCTTGGATAGCAGCACCTGCAGCGACAACTTCATCAGGGTTTACGCCTTTGTTGAGCTTTTTGCCGCCGAAGAAATCAGACACCATTTTTTGTGCAAGCGGAACACGAGTTGATCCACCGACCATGATTATCTCTTTAATATCGTTGTTGTCTAAATCAGCATCTTTCATAGCCGTTTTAATGTGGCTGATAGTCTCTTCAACAAGCTTCTCTATCATACTCTCGAACTTTGCACGAGTAAGTTTGATAACAAGGTGCTGAGGCCCCGCTTCAGTCATTGTGATAAACGGCAGGTTGATCTCAGTCTCAGTTGAGCTTGATAGCTCTTTTTTAGCATTTTCCGCAGCATCTTTTAGACGTTGCAGAGCCATCTTGTCGTTTTTAAGATCAATTCCGTGAGAGCTTTTGAACTCGCTGTTTAGGTAATCAACGATTTTGTTGTCAAAGTCATCTCCTCCTAAGAAAGCGTTACCGTCAGTAGATAGAACCTCAAAAGTGCCGTCACTTATCTCTAGTACCGTAACGTCGAATGTTCCGCCCCCAAGATCGTAAACAAGTACGTTTTCATCGCTTTTGCTATCTAGCCCGTATGCAAGAGCAGAAGCCGTAGGCTCGTTGATGATACGTAAAACGTTAAGTCCTGCGATAGTTCCCGCATCTTTTGTCGCTTTTCTCTGTGCATCGTTAAAGTATGCCGGAACAGTTATTACCGCGTCTGTAACAGTAGAACCTAAATAAGCCTCTGCGTCCTCTTTTAGTTTAGCAAGGATCTTAGCAGAGATTTCTTGCGGAGTGTAGATCTTTCCTGCAACATCAACCGCTGCCATACCGTCTTTGTCTACGATGTTGTATGTTACTTTGTCGTGAGCCGCTTTTGCGTTCTCTTCGCTCATCATAAGACCCATAATTCTCTTAATAGAAGAGATAGTTTTGTTCGGGTTTGTAATTGCTTGACGTTTTGCAGGATCTCCTACTAAAACCTCGCCTTTATCCGTAAACGCAACAACTGAAGGAGTAGTGTTCTTCCCCTCTTTGTTCGGGATTATCTTTGCTTCGCCGCCTTCATAAACTGCTACACATGAATTTGTTGTTCCTAAATCTATACCTATTACTTTACTCATATTCTTTTTCCTTTGTTTTTTTATTTTGTAAAAATTTGTTCTTTCAAGCGAAATTATATCGCCATACTCTTTTTTCGTTTGCTACTTAAGTAGCATAAGCGAGTGTTAATTCGCTACAACTACCATCGCTTCTCTTAATGGTCTGTCTTTATATCTATAACCTGTTTGAAATGTTTGAACTATCTGACCGCTCTCTACCGTATCGCTGTCTACGCTCTGTACGGCATTATGAATATTGGGGTCAAACGGCTCATCATGAGAGACCATAGTTACGCCATGTTTCTGTAAAGAGTTGGTGAGCTGCTTTAATGTAAGCTCAATACCTTCTTTAAGTTTTTCTAAATGCTCCTGCGGATCATTAATGTTCTGTGTAGAAGATAGAGCCATCTGAAGAGCATCCATTACAGGTATCATATCTTTGGCAAATTTCTCATTTGAATACTCTACGGCAGTATATTTTTCTTTCTCCAACCTCTTTTTGATGTTATCAAAATCGGCGTGAACACGAGCGTACTTATCTTTAAGAGCAGTTAACTCTTCTTGTAGTAGATCAAGTTCGTTTTCAACAGCTTGGGCTTCTGCAGCAGCTTCTTCAGCTACTTCGCCAAGCTCGGCATTTTCAAGAGATTCGTTTTGAAGCTCTTCATTATTTTCTTTTGACATAGTTGTTAAATTACTCCTTTTTTTAAAAGATTGCATTATTATACATATTGAGTGTAACAATGTCAAGTAGTAATTGATATTTTTTAGTTAATTAAGTTGAGCCAATTACTATCAACTTTTTGATTTGCTAAAAAAATAGCTTATATTGTATTATTCTAAAACAGATGCACAATGGAGAGGGAATGAAGTTTTTAGCTTGGATAGGCGCAATTTTAGCAGTACTGGTTGCAACTCTGTACATAGCGGCTTTTACTAAAGCTGGTAATGGATTGGTAAAACCTTTTATAGAGCAGAAAATAAAGGAGCAGACAAAACTAGAGAGCTCGCTTCTCCAGTTTCGTCTGGGTATGAGCGATTTTGAGATAGTTTTAGAGTTAAATGAAAATAATACCATAAGAGCCAAAGGAGCATACTCGCTTTTTGCAAAATCTTTTGACATCTCTTACAATGTTGAACTTCAAGATCTTAGCAGTCTAAAATCTTTAACCAAAACAGAGCTAAGAGGAGGAGTTGTAACATATGGAAGAGTTTACGGTGATATTGCTTTTATGAAGATAGATGGAAAAAGCAGTATTGCACAGAGTGAAACTTCTTATTATATAGAACTAAGTGAGTTAAATCCGACATCTATTATTGCAAATATGAAGGGAGCGCAGCTTGCTTCGCTTCTTTATATGAGCGCTCAAAATCCATATGCAACGGCAGAGATGGATATGGACATAAACTTCAGGGATATTACGCCTCATAAGATGGACGGAGAGATTGTTTTAAAGAGCAAAGATGGCACAATAGATCCAAAATATATGTTAAGCGACTTTAACGTTACAATCCCGCAAACCTCCTTTTCTATGAATCTTGATGCAAAATTAAAGGGTGATGACGTAGAGTACAGATGTGATCTGTTATCAAACCTCTTTAAGATCAATTCATCCGGATTAATTGTACCGCAGCCCTTAAAGGCAGACTTGAAATACTCGTTAAACATTGAAGATATTGAGGTCTTAAAGCCAATAACAAAGGCTGATGTAAGAGGTTCTTTTAAACTAAACGGGGATATAAAAGGAAGCAAAGAGAGACTAATAGTAACAGGAATAAGCGATCTTGCTTCGTCCGATACTGTTTTTGAAGCAGTTTTGAAGGACTTTGCTCCTAAGTCGCTAAAGGCAAAAGTTGCAAACTTAGACATCGCAAAACTTCTATATATGACTAAACAGCCTCACTATACAGACGGACTTTTATCAATAGAAGCGGATATAAGCGATGCAAGAACTGACTCGCTTGCAGGAAAAATAGACACGACAATAACAAAAGGTCTTCTTGATTCAAAGTATCTGAGCAAAAAATATGAGTTTTCATCTCTTATGCCCAAGACCACATTCAGCCTTGAAGCAACAACTCTGCTAAGCGGCAGTATCGCCGATACAAAGGCAGAACTTGGTTCAAATATAGCAAATCTTAAGATAAAGAGTGCAAAATATAATATAGAAGATGCCTCTTTAAAGAGCGACTATAGAGTCGATATACCCAATCTTGATGCTCTCTTTTTTGTAACAAAACATCATATGAGAGGTCCGTTGGCAGCAAGCGGAAATATATCAAAAGCAAAAGATCTTGATATTACGTTTAACTCAAATATTGCAGATGGAAAGATTGCTGCAAAACTGCATAATGATAAGCTCCAGGCTGACCTGAACTCCGTAAATGCAAAGAGAGTGCTCTATATGCTTATCTACCCTCAGATAGCAGAGGCCTCCGTAAATGCAAAAGTAGATTACGATTTGACTCAAAGCAGAGGGACTCTCAGCGCTCAGGTCACAAATGCTGTTTTTGCGAAAAATCAGACTTTTGATCTCATCAAACAGTATACAAAAGTTGATATGTACAGAGAACACTTTAACGGTGACGTCGATGCAAAGATAGATAAAGAGAATATCTTGGCATCAATTGACCTTCGCTCAAAAGAGGCTTCAATAAAAACAGCGGCAACAAAGTTAAATATAAAAACAAATCAGATAGATACGGATGTAACAATAAGAGCTAAGAAAAACGAGATCAGCGCAAAGCTCATAGGAGATATAGACGCACCGAAAATAGTTATCGATCTGGAAAAGCTGATGAAGTCTGAGACGGGTAAAGCCATTGAGGAGAAAGTGAATAAGGTAATCGAGAAAGAGATAAACAAACTTTTTAAAAAACTATTTTAAGTAGATTTGAAAAGCTCATCCGTCTCTATAAGATCGGCTTTGGGTTCTGAGATATAGTAGCCCTGCATAAAGTCGATGTCAAGCATGAGCAGTTTATCATAGACCTCTTTTGAGTGGACAAACTCTGCGATCGTCTGCATGTTACTTTGTTTTGCAAAGTGTATGATGCTTTTTACGACTTTAAAATCTTTTGCATTCACATCAATATTTCTTACAAGAGAGCCGTCTATTTTTAAAAAGTTTGCTTCAACGTCTATGATTGTTTTAAAGTTTGAATAGCCGCTTCCAAAATCATCGATAGAGACTTTTGCCTTAAGGGAGTGGAGCAGGTTGATCTTACGCTTAAAGAGCTCAATGTCGTCGATCTCATCACTCTCAAGTATTTCAAACGTAATGCGTGATGCGAGATGCTGATCATGTTTCAGGTTGTTTATAATAGTCTCTTCTATGTCAGGATTTATAAGGTCGGAAAAGTTCAAATTTATACTTACTAGCTTATTGTTGTGCTTAAAGTTCTCAAAGACTACAAGCAGGATTCTTTGAGTCAGTTTGTAGTGTATATTGGTCTCTTTTATCTGAGGCAAAAAGGCGAGAGGAGGAACAATCTTACCATCTTTCGTAATTATTCTTACCAATGCCTCGTACTTGAATATTCTGGTGTGTCTGAAGTCGTAAATAGGCTGATAGTGGCAGATAACTCTATCTTCATCTATAGCCTCTTTGACAAAACTGATATCCGTAGAGGAGGAAAAATCATCTCTGTTTGCTTTTTCATCATAGCAGACTACTCTGTTTCTTCCGCTTTTTTTAGCGATGTATAGCATTTTATCTGCTATTTTTATCGCTTCTTGGAGATTTTTCTCCAGGTGAGGATATTTATGAAGTCCGATAGAGACACTTACATTGATCTCATGGTTTTCATACAAAAAGTGTTCTTTTAGTATATTTTTTCTTATTCGTTCACATATATCTAAGTCTGATTTTGTTTTACTTCGATTATTGATAAGAAGTAAAAACTCCTCTCCGCCGTATCTTACGAGTATGTCGCTGTCTCTTATGGAGTCTTTAAATATTTTACTTGCCTGAGAGAGGACATAGTCTCCTGCTTTGTGGCCGTAGGTGTCGTTAATGATCTTAAATTTGTCCAAATCTAGCATTGCCAAAGAGTAGTGTGATAGATTTAGAAGCGGTACGGTCTCTTCAAGATAGTTTCTGTTGAAAGTTTTTGTAAGAGGATCCGTAAATATTTTTTTTCTTGTAACAAAGTAGTGGAATATCTGCATAACGGTCATAGCCATCAGAAGAAGGACAAAGATAATCAAAACTACAAAAAATGTCTCCAGCGGCTTGATTGATTCGAGAATTATCTTTTGAATATTTGTAGTGATGTCAATGTTGAATATCCCTATGACATTTCCGTTATTCGTTATTGGATAGAGATAGGTAAGGTATAGATTTTCAATATCGTTTTGCTGAATAATCTGCGGTTTTTTTGTTGCGTAAACGGTATCATACTCCTTGGCATTTACATCAAACTTTTGATTGAAGTTTGCTTTGTCTGTTTTTGATGCATCAAGGAGAAATCTAAACTTGTCATTCTCGTCTTTATATAAGATATATACATATTTTACATTTGAGGTAAGCATTAGAGCGATTATGTGTTCATACTCTGCACGGACATAATCTTTGCTAAACATTGAGAAGAGATCATCTGTGGTTGCAATTTCTGAAGTGTCGAGTATATCTTTTTCTATATTTTGAAGAATATAGGAGATCTGCTCTATCTGGTGATTTTGTATGCGTTTAAATATATCATCTTTGGTCTTTGTGATATTATTGTAGATGTAAGCAAAAAAAAGGCCTAGCATAAAGAGCAGAAAAAATATTCCAAACTCTCTTTTCTTTACCATACTTTTTCCTCTTTGTAAGCATCCAGTTCACTGGAAACTCTTATGTTTTGAAGCTCGGTTCTAGGTTCTATGATCACAATGTTGGGTCTGCCTTTTTTCCAGAAAAACGCACCAAAGCTCTCCGGAATGTTCTTTAACAGCTCATAGTTAAGAACAAAGATTGGTTTGCCTTTGCACTCTTCATCGTTTTCTATGCTTTTCTTCTCTTCTACTACGATCAGGGTCGCTACTGCGCAATCGTCCGTAATTATAAGATAACTGCTCTTTTTAAACTCTGACAGCAGTTCTTCATTATCTGTCCATACGGTGATTGTCTCCTCCATATATATGTTTGCAAATATTTTCTCTAATATCTGTGCTTTAATATCCACTCTCTCTTCCGAGGCAAACAAGGCAGTCGTTAAAAAAAGCAGTATTATTAATGTTCTCATTTAAAAGGTATACTCCGCAGTAAATAGAACCCTTCTGTCTATCGCCGATACATCAACACCGTTTATAGGTGCTTCTGATGCCTTGTTAAAGATATTTTCCGCTTTTAGTTTTAACTCTGTCTTTTTATTTAGTCTGTATATTGCTCCAAGTGAGTAGTCATAGCCTCTATTTACGTCAATTCCTTCTTGGCTCGTATATTTTGAACGATATAAAAGTTCGTTGTAAATATCTACTTTTCCTATTGTGTTAAAAAGCTGGATTGCC
>JBFEYZ010000037.1:0-13139 GCA_041561855.1 Sulfurimonas sp.
CGATGGTTCTTCTTCTTGCTCTTGGTATATTCCTGCCGATGTGGGATATGGGTAACGCAGTACAGGGAAGAAGATAAGAAAAGATATAGGATTTTTCCTATATCCTGTCTAAAATCTTATTATGCCAAATTTGTAAATACTTTTTGAACATCTTCGTCATCTTCAAGTCTATCCAAAATTTTATCTATATCTGCCTGCTGTGTTTCTGTTATAGTAATAGGAGAGTTTGCCATTCTCTCTAGGTTTGCCTTTGTTATCTCTATGCCCATATCTTCAAGAGCACTGTTTATTGCGCCAAAGCTTGTATAATCACCGGTAACTATAACAACTCCGTCCTCTTCTTCTATCTCTTCTAAACCTGCATCAATAAGCTCCAACTCAAGCTCCTCTAAGTCCATACCGTCTTTTAGAGGAAATTCAAACAGAGCTTTTCTGTCAAACATAAACTCCAATGAACCCTTTGTAAGCATCTCTCCGCCGTGTTTTGTAAGTATATTCTTTACATTTGCCACTGTTCTTGTGTTATTATCTGTCATACACTCTATAAAAAGCTGCACTCCGTGAGGGGCTTTCCCCTCAAAACTAACTTCAAGCATACTTGCCGTATCTTTGGCAGTTGCTCTTTTTATAGCCGCTTCTATATTGTCCTTTGGCATATTTTCGGCTTTTGCATTTAAGATTGCCGTACGAAGTCTTGGGTTCATATCAGGATCTGTTCCGCCCTCTTTTGCTGCCATTGTAATAATTTTTCCAAGTTTAGGAAACAGTTTTGACATTGCTCCCCATCTTTTTAGCTTTGATGCTTTTCTATACTCAAAGGCTCTTCCCATAGATATATCCTTATTCTGTTTATTGTGCTTTTGCAAAATTAAAAGCGTATTATACCAAATATGAATTCTTAAATAGAGTTTTACGTAGGCATTAGTAAGCGGATTTGGTATAATAGCGCACTATATTATTAAAGGTATCTCTAAAGGTATTTAAATGCAACTTGCTTCCAAGATCAAACACTACTTGTTTAATGCTTTTCGCGAACTGTTCGTATACAATCATAGCTCGCTTGAGTTTCGTGCCAAACTTTTTGCTCTAATTCTCAGTGCAAACGAAAATATAAAAACTGACGACTTCTTGATTATTAAAAAAATCGGTATGAATATATATAAGAATGATGATGAAAGAGCAAATCTTCTGATGTTAAACACAAAAGAGCTTGTAAATAAGGTAAAAGAAAATAACGGCTTAGATATAGATACGCTTATCTCCAACATACAGAAGGAGCTAAAGCTTATGCCTAGATATGCTAAAAAAATAGATATTGACTCACTTAGAGAGCTTCTTTTACTCTCGCATGACAGAGATACAATCTCATATCAAGAAAATATGATAGAGTTTTTACAAAATATCAAAGATGAGACTCTGCATGAGAGAAAATCACAAATTGCAAAAGATGAAGAAAATATAGAGTCTAAATATTAAACCTATCTTTATCAAAAAAAGTCTCTACAGAGATATTTTTAAATGCTGCATTCAAGCTTGTAAATAGCGACGGGAACTCCTTTTCCATCTTAGAGAGCATCTCTTTCGTATTTGCTCTGGCATAAGGCATCTTAACGTCAAATCTCATTGCCGGACAAGCTTCATCACCTATAGTGGGAATATCATTATCAAGCGCAAATGCTGCAAGCTGACGCTCTCTCATCTGAATTAAAGGACGTATCACTACAAGTCCGTTATCGGCTCTGTATTTTGGTGCAAGCGATCGCAGTTGGCCGTTATAGATGAAATTCATAAAAAAACTCTCCGCAGCATCATCCATATGATGTCCAAGAGCCACTTTATTACATCCGTGCTGCTGCGCAGCACTATAGAGCGAGCCTCTTCTCATACGTGAAAAAAAACTGCAAAATGATGAATTCTTTCTTATTTTTTCCTCTGCCAAATCATAAATCTGAGTATCATGAATAGCATGCGGGATTTCATACTCTTTGCAATGGGCGATCAATTTATCAAAGTTTTCACCCATTCCGTATGAAACAGTAACTGCAATAAACTCAAATTTAAACGGTGCACGGCGTTGCTGCTCTTTAAGTGCATGAACCATGGTAAGCGAGTCTTTTCCGCCGCTAAGCCCGACCAGTATCTTATCGCCCTCTTCTATTAAACCAAACTCGGCATTTGTTTTTCCGAGCTTGCTCATAATTTTTTTAGAAAGTTTAATCGACAATTTTGTCCACCATTTTCATTACAAACTCTGCGCTCTCTTTAGCACTCGTCTCTAAAAATTCGTCAAAACTGAAACTAGCATCCATATCAGCTGCATCACTGATAGCACGAAGAATGAAAAAAGGCACATTAAGCGCATTACAGACAACAGCAACGCTTCCGCCCTCCATCTCCAACGCATCTGCACCAAATGTAGAGCCTATCCAATTCTTTCTCTCTTCATTTGCCACAAACTGATCACCAGTAGCGATTATTCCCTCTTGCACATTTTTGCCCATACTTGCAGCAACCTCTTTACTCATCTTGATCATCTCTTTGTCTGTCTCTATAAAAACAGCACCCTCCGGAACATAACCGAATGGATGACCAAATGCCGTAATATCAAGATCGTGTTGGGCAAGTTTTGTAGCAACTATGAGATCACCGACTTTAAGAGTCGGAGATATTGCTCCTGCAACTCCTGAAAACAGCAGCTTTGTTGCTCCAAAATGTTCGATCATTGTCGTCGCTGTAAGCGTAGAGAATACTTTTCCTATCTTTGAATAAGCAATTACCAGATCAATACCTCTGTAGTTTGCCTCATAATATCTATTACCTGCATACTCAACAGTTTTATATGAACCTACTTTTTCTAAAATCGGAGCAACCTCTTCTGGCATTGCCCCCATTATCGCTATTTTCATAAACTCCCCTATATTTTAAATGTTTTTACAGCTTTTTTGTAACGCGGCAACTTGTGTAATATTTCTGCATTTTCATCAACTATACAGCTTCCACCCCAAAAACCAAGCCCGTCTTCAAAGCCTACTCTGTTTACAAAAATAAGTTTGGCTTTGCACTCTGCGGCAACTGTTTGAATAATCTCATACCATTTATCTTCTATATCAAGTCCTCTGTCGCTAAAACCCCTTGCAGGAGATGCCACAAGTGCTGCTATATAGTCTGGATTCTCTTTTATCAGTTTTTCATGGACATCTTTATGCCAAAGATCTTCACATACCACCATTGAGACTTTTCCAAACTGGGTTGAAAAACTCTCAAAAACAGTTCCCGCTTTAAAATATCTTGCCTCTTCAAACATACCGTAGTTTGGAAGATGTACTTTATAGTGCTTCGAGAGTAGTTCTCCTTTTGAAAAATATAGCGCCGTATTTCTGAAACTATTTTTATCTCTGATTGCGGCACCAACTACTATATCTATCTCCAGACTTGATTCTTTTAAGATATTTAGCTCATCAATCTCCCACGCATCTTCATAGAGCTTATCTTGAAGAAGATATCCGTTTAAAGATAATTCACCAAATATGATTAAATCACTCTCGTCTTTATGCAAGTCAATAATAGATATAACTTCCTCTAGGTTTGAGCGATTTAATCTAGGCGATGTTTGAGCTAATGTTATTCTCATTTTAGTTGCAAATTTTCTCTATAACTTCTTGAAGTGATTTCATGTCGGAAACATTATAAGTCTCTAGATTTGGAGCGATTCGCTTATTTAATCCCTTAAGAGTTGCTCCATTTCCAAATTCGATAGCGATATCGACTTTATCCGCTATCGCCAAGATCGACTGTTTGTATTTAACAGGTTTTATAAGTTGCTCTGTTAAAAGCTCAACTGCTTCATCTTTAGTTGCATAGCCTTTGGTAGTCACATTTGAAATAACCGGTGCTTCAAAACTATCCTCTATCATGCCTTCCATCAAACTCTTAAGAGGAACTTGAGCCGAAGATAACAGCTCGCAGTGACTTGCTACAGACATATTTAAAAGAAGTGCTCTTTTAGCACCTCCGTCTTTAAAAGTCTGCTCTAAAGATTCTAGATCACTTTTCATACCTGCGACAACAAGCTGTCCGTCTTGATTATAATTTGCAGGCCATACTTTCTTTCCTTGGCTTTGAGCCTCAGCACAGATATTCTCAACGATCTCATCAGTAAGTCCCATAACAACCATCATTCCTGCTTCAATATCACTACAAGCATCCTGCATTAGTTGTCCGCGTCTGTGAACAAGCTCAACTGCATCAACATAATCTATAGCACCGCTTGCACAAAGAGCAGAAAATTCGCCTAATGAGTGCCCTAAAAAAAGTTCAGCTTTTATATCCGGGCATTTTTCTTTAAAAAGACGATAAGCTATCATCTGAACCAAAAGAATTGCAGGCTGCGTATATGCAGTCTGATTTAACAGATCATGTTCTGCAAAGATCAACTCTTCAAATTTAAGCCCTGCTCTTTTCCCTGCCTCTTCAAACATCTCTTTTGCTACATCTGAATTGTCGTAAAAATCCTTTCCCATTCCAGTTGCCTGAGAACCCTGCCCTGCAAAAATCATTGCTATTTTTTTCATTTTATCCCTTTTTATAAGTAATTAATATTATCGGCCATCTTTTTTCTAAGAGTATTTCTATTCAGTCCCAGTTTGTCTGAAAGCTGAAGCTGAGATTTAAACCTCTGAAGTCCTGCTTTAATAATCGGAACCTCATAAAGATGTAAGAATTTTTTATAATCGTTATTGGAGCCTAACTGCTTTAACAAATAGTTTTGAAGTATCTCCATAAGTTCATCTTCTTGTATATCCTGCAGAAGATAGTTTATCATTACCTGTCTTCTTAAAGAGTTTGCGTTTTGACTCAAATCAGGTTTAAAATATTTAACTTTAAACTCGTCTTTTGAAGCAAAAAGCAAAGATGCTTCTTTGATAAATCTTTGTATTAACTCATCGACATCTTCAGGTCTCTCCCTAAGGGGAGGTATCTCAAATTTGACACTAAAAAACTTATCCGCATCTTTATTATAATATGAACTTTTAGCTGTAGCCACTACTCTTATGTTCTTATTACTTAAAGTATCCAGTACTTTTTTTATGTTCGGTGAATTTTCTATGTTTGTAATAATTACATTGGCAACACTATCAAGAGCTGCGAAAAGCTCATCATAACTTGATGCATCAAATACTGGAGCATCAGGAAGTATATAGTGAGCCAGGCTTCTCTTGCCAACCCCTACTTCTCCGGTTATAAGAGCATTTACATTAAGTGTTTTTAAAAGAGTAGCTGTTTTAAATGCCTGCAGAGAAGATGGGCATGCAGTTATATAACTAGCATCCACAACCAGTGCCGCCACCTGTACCACAGCAATCATCATGCTGATTCTCTACAGGAATACCACTCATAATTTCGTCAGCAGATGCTTCTCTAATATTATTTATAGAGACTACGAAAGCCAAGTCTTTACCCGCAAGTGGATGGTTAAAGTCAATAATCACGCTCTCCTCACCTATCTCTTTAACTGTAACCTGAACAGTTCCGCCGTCTTCCCCTTGACCGTACAAAGTCATTCCTTCTTCCAAATCAATTCCAGAAAACTGATCCTTTGGAACTTCTTGAATAGCTTCACTGTTATACTCACCGTATGCATCTTTTGCTTTTACTGCAACTTCTGCTTTTTGACCTATTGCCATATCTGCTATAGCATTTTCAAGACCTTGGATTATCTGGCCTTTTCCAAACATAAACACAAGCGGCTCTCCGCCAATGTTACTATCTATTACTTTTTCTCCGTCATTTACTTCATACTCTATTGATACGATTTGGTTTTTCTCTATTGCCATTTTAATACGCCTTTTATTTTTTGTGATTTTATCATAATTACAGTAATTACCGATACACTACTGTTTAATCTTGCTTAACCTGTTTTTTGCTGTTTTTGCAGAATCGCTGTTTGGAAATTGTGAGATTACGGCATCATAAAAGGTTGCCGCATTTTTTATATCACCGGTCTCATCCATTGATATTGCAGTGTGAAGCATCAATACAGGCATATACTCAGCCTTCGAATAAAGTGATGCACTCTTTTTAAAGTATGCAATCGCTTCTGCATAATTTTTTCTATAATACTCATTCTCTCCGACCATATAATGAGAACGAGCCGGTTTATAGTTCTTATCTATTAAATGTTTATAATACTTTATCGATTCGCTATAACTCTTTTGATCATAGAGATCTTTGGCTTTTGTCTCAACTTCTCCGTTGTTCATTCCTTCGTAAGTGGACTGTTTTGGAGAGTGTTTCTCTTTTTCTTTCAACTCTTTTGCTACAAGATCTTTGAACTTGTTAACATCATTTACAAGTGAATTAAATTCACTTTTTGTAACATAAGACTCGTTAATAGAATCGACAATTTTAGAAATCTCAATGATCAAAAGATTTATTTTTTCTATCTCTTTAGCATTTACGACTATAGCGTTGCTGTTGTCCTCTATAGCTTTAGAGACTCTTTTCTCATATTCAATACCACTTTGACCTTTAAGCACATTCTCATCAATTAAAGATTTGATTTTTAGCTTGTTTTCGTGCGAAGATGTACTAATGCTCTCAATAATCGTCTGCAGCCCGTCTACTCTCTGCCTGAGGGATTCAACTTCATTTGCCTGATTGTTGCTTTTTACGACAACTTTATTGAGATTTTTTTTAGTCTCAAGTAAAACAGCCTCTGTCGAGGTTAAGCCGTATGGATTTGGATTGCTTAAATCTCCGGCACCAAACGCTGATGGTTCGGCACTTAAGAGATAACAAGGGAGGATAATTGCCAAAAAGGCAATTGATTTAACCGTGTTCATATACTATTATGGTAAAAGTTTAAAATCAACTCTACGATTCTTAGCCCAACACTCTTTAGTCTTCTCATTACAAACAGGGTTGCTCTCACCAAAGCTTACCATTGTTATACGGCTTTCATCAACACCCTCTGCAACGAGAGCCTTTTTAACAGTATTAGATCTTTTTAGTCCTAAAGCGAAGTTGTACTCGTCACTTCCCCACTCATCACAATTGCCTTCTAATTTAATAGAAAAATCTTTTGCTTTGTTTTTTGCAATATTTGCATCGGTAGAGAGATTGCTTTGCATATCGTTTCTTATATTGAACTTGTCGAAATCAAAATAAATTGTCAACATCTCTTTTTCTATTCTCATCATTGCCTGACCGTCTGTCTCTTGTGAAGCTCCATCACTCATAACTGATGCTTCACTTGAGGATACAGTTTCTGTTTGAACCGGTGCTACTTCTTGAGCTGAAGGATCTTGTACAACTTCTTGAACACTGCTATCAACTGCCGAATCATCAATTTTCGGATCTTTATCACCACACCCGCTTAATACTAAAAGTGCTGCTATAGCACTAGAAATTACAATGCTTTTCATCTTGTTCTACCTTAAAATTTAGTTGTTGTGATTGTACCAAAATAAAATTAATATATTTTTATAATCACAATTTACCAGTCCATAGACTGGACTTTTCCATATTTTAAAGGAAATAGATAGTTTTTATTATGATTCAATCTAATAATTCCTATGGAACTTTGAGCCTTATAGTTTTTTATAAAAATTATTGCATCACCGTCTACGGAAAACCTAGGAAACTCATTTACTCCTACAGCAGTCAATCTTCTTATAAAGTCAGTCTCCATAGAGATCAAATGAAGGTTGAAAGTATTATCGCCGAATGATTCGGAGCTCTCTCTCGCTTTGTAGACTATGTATTGTCCTGAAACACTGCAGGCAGCATTGCTTTTACCGTAATATACCATCTGCTCTACGCTGCCTGTATTCAAGTTTTTAGAAAAGATATTCGGGTAGCCCAAGCGATCCGATACAAATACTATTTTATCCTTGCCCAAAAACTGAGCACCTACGTCAATGCCGCCAAAAGTAGTCAGTTTTTTTGTGCTTCTGGTTTTTACGTCATATAAATATATGTCAGGCTGGCCTTGCGGTGCCATTGTCAAAAGAAGCTTGCTTCCGTCATCACTAACATCTGAGCAGATCATCATACCGTCAGAAGATTTTACAACCCTGCTCTGACCAGTTTTAATATCTACATACTTTAATGTAGGCACTTTCTCGTCCAAAGAGCTATAGTAAAATGCAGTTTGTTCTTTATTTGCCCATTTTGGGAATATATTAAAACCGCCTTTAACAACCACGTGCTGATACGTCAAAGTATAGTCTGCAATTACCAATTCGCTTTTTTGAGGGTTTACCATTCTTGAGAAGATAACTTTCCTTTTCATCCACTCAACTGGCGACTCACCCATAAACTTATTTATGTCGTATGCAACCGTATGAGAGACAAACATATATACGTTTGTGTTGCCGACTTTATAATTTTTGTTAAATATGACCTTATCTTGGCTTATCAACTTCAGCTCTAGATTTAAAGAACGACTGTCATCTTCGCTTAACTTGTATCTCAATACATAGTTCATATCTTTATTCTCTACCAATACGGTGCTTGCATCATAGCTTACTTTGCGATGATATCTGTCTACATTAAATATTGAGAGAACATTCAAATCAGCTACCAAAGATTTAAAAAATCTGCTTCTAAAAGTATCGTCATAGCTGATAGAAGAATCTTCGATTGCTAGCGAAGGAAGAGAATCAACTTTTTTTATAACCTCTATCGTGGCATCGCTTGCAAACATAAAAGTGACAGTAATAAAAAATGAAATTAAGAGTTTCAAATACTACTCCTTGGAAATTAGTGTTATTTTATATCTTCCCGAACTATTGTTAGGGTTTTTTGGAAAAAGTATACTTCCGAGTCTAACTTTAATCTTATCACACTCTCTGTTCAAGGCTTCATTATCCGAATAGGCAAGAATTCTAAAATCTATCACTTTACCCATTGCACTAAGTTCTATAATAGCTGTTACAGCATTGCCTTGTGAGTTTTTTGGAGGATAAAAGTACTCATATACTAAAGCTTGAATTTTAGCCAAATATTCATTAACCTCTGTAGCCGTGGAGCTCTTTGAAATCTCATCCTCAGTTTTTGGTGCATCCATACTCTGAATTTTTTTCGAAATTGATTCAGCTCTGTTTGTATCTGATTTTTGAATCTTCCTTTGGATTTCGTCTAAAACCCTCTTGTCAGTTTGCGGCTTTTTCTCCTCTTGTGTCTTTTTAATATCTTTCGTCCAGACATCGCTAAAGAGGTCTTCAACACTTCTAACCTTTTTTTGCGGCTCTTTTGTCGTCTCCGGTTTTGACTCATCTTTTACAACAGGTTTTATCTCTTGCTCTTTTTTTGCATGAGCATCTTGCGTTTTTTTAGCGCTTGATTCTATTTTGGGAATATTCATAGATATAGATATGTAGTTCTCTTTTTTCATAGCAAAGCTTTTTATCTCTTTTGATGAAGTTATAAAGAGTAAAAATAGGATTGAGAAAAAAAGAAAAAGAGATAACGATATGGCACCGCTTATATAAAAATAGGAGTTTTTATTATCCATTAGTAGCTAATGATACCTCTGTAAAACCAGCCTGTTTAACAGCAGCCAGAACAGACATAACAACACCGTAGTCCAAACTTTTATCTGCACTGATAAGCACTGTTGCTTTTAAGTCAAGCTTCTTTGAATAAAGAAAAAAATTGTCTAAAAATGCATTCAGCTCATAGTTGTCTTTATTGACCTTTAAATTTTTGTCTTTATCAATGGTAATATGAACCGGTGGAATTTTAGATAGTGACTTTGTTTTTGAACTCTGAGGAAGATTTATCCTCTCCTCATAGATCATATTAGGTGCTATAACCATCATAATAGCCAGGAGAACTAACATAACATCTACTAACGGAGTTATGTTTAGTTCAGGTTTTTCATCCCAGTTATAAGCCATTTTTACACTTTTCTAGCTATTATTGCATCACTTTGCATCTCAATAAAGCTAATTAGTTCAAATGATTTTCTCTTTAATATCTGGTGATATGTATAAGCAAATATTGCAACAAAAATACCTGCGGCAGTTGCGACTAAAGCATCTGAAACTCCGCTTGCAATCATAGACATGCCGCCGCTGCTTTTCCCTATATGAGTAAAAGTATCTAAAATTGAGACAACAGTGCCAAAGAGTCCTATAAATGGAGTTGTAGAGGCAAACACCGACAACACTGACAACCCTTTTGTTGCATCTTTTGTTGCTGCAGATGCTGCAAGCGTTAAAATATCTCTTGATGTATTTGTACTAGTTTTTAGGAAGTTGCTTAAAAAAGATTGGGTATCTACAGTCGTTGCGCCCATAAGCAGGCCTTCTAGAGAGCGGCTCTCTATCTCATGCCAACTGTTTAGAGAAAAATATCGATAGAAAAAAACCCAGTTTAGCACTATAAAATATAGCGCTAAGATTGCTAAAACAGCAAGTGTAACAGGGTGGCTTTTTATATAAAAATCAATTATTTCGTTAATCATAATCTAGAGTAAATTTTGTGCTGCCGTCTCAAGTCTAGCTGTAACGGTAGCAATTGCAGGGTTGTTATCTTTAATAGATTCAATAAGTTCCTTAGCATCTTCAAGCGCTTTAGAAACAGCACTTTCTGTCTCTCCGCGAATTGCTACTGCACCCTCAACCAATACAATGACTTTTTCCTCATCAACTTGAACTACGCCCCAATTAATAAGAATTGATTCGACTGATTTATCCTCTTTCTCTATATCAATTACGCCTGCTTCAAGCAGTGTAGTTAAACAAGAGTGTTGTGCTAGAACTCCAAACTCGCCCTCTTCACCAGGAAGAGTTACGCTAAGGGCTTCATCATCATAGATAACGCCGTTAGGAGTCAGGATTTCAAGTTTTAACTTATCCATGTCAGTCCTTTATGAATTACTTCATTTTTTCAGCTTTTTCAATCGCCTCATCAATACCACCAACCATGTAGAAAGAACCTTCTGGCATGTGGTCACATTCACCATTAAGAATCATTTTAAATCCTTTAATAGTGTCATCTAAAGAAACATATTTACCTGGAGAACCTGTAAATACTTCAGCAACGAAAAACGGTTGTGATAAGAACTTCTCGATTTTACGAGCACGTTCAACAACATTTTTGTCATCTTCGCTAAGCTCATCCATACCAAGAATCGCAATAATATCTTGCAAGTCTTTATATTTTTGAAGCGTCTGCTGTACACCGCGAGCTACGCTGTAATGCTCTTCACCGAGTATTTGCGGATCAAGCAGTCTTGAAGATGAATCCAGTGGATCAACCGCAGGATATATACCTTTTTCAGCAATTTTACGGTTAAGAACCGTTGTAGCATCCAAGTGAGCAAAAACTGAAGCCGGAGCCGGGTCTGTCAAGTCATCCGCAGGAACGTAAACAGCTTGAACAGATGTAATTGAACCGTTCTTTGTAGATGTAATACGATCTTGAAGAGCACCCATTTCACGAGCTAGAGTCGGTTGGTAACCAACTGCCGAAGGAATACGTCCAAGAAGTGCAGACATCTCTGAACCAGATTGCGCAAAACGGAAGATGTTGTCGATAAACATCAATACGTCAAGACCTTTTTCATCTCTGAAGTATTCAGCCATTGTAAGACCAGTAAGAGCGATACGGTTACGTGCTCCTGGAGGCTCACTCATCTGACCGTAGCACAGTGCAACTTTATCAAGTACGTTTGAGTCTTTCATCTCATGATAAAGGTCGTTACCTTCACGAGTTCTCTCACCGACACCTGCAAATACAGATAGACCGTCGTGACCCATTGCAACGTTGTGAATAAGTTCCATGATAATAACTGTTTTACCAACACCAGCACCACCGAATAATCCAACTTTTCCACCTTTTGAATACGGTGCTAAAAGGTCAACGACTTTAATACCTGTCTCAAACATCTCTGTAGTAGTCGACTGCTCAACCAACTTTGGAGGTTCACGGTGGATAGACCACATTGGAGCATCTGTTACTTGCTCACCCTCATCGATCGTCTCACCTACAACGTTAAAGATACGTCCAAGAACTTTTTCACCAACCGGAACTTTAATAGGCGCACCAGTAGCTTTTGCTTCCATTCCACGAACTAAACCTTCACTCATATCCATTGCGATTGTTCTAACACGACCGTCACCTAAGTGTGCTGCAACTTCAAGCACTAAACGAGTTACTGTGCCTTCTAAATGTATATTAACTTCGATTGCCTCGTTGATAACAGGAAGATACCCATCAAAATCAACATCAACAACCGGACCCATAACCTGGCTTATTTTACCAATCATATTTTTCTCCATTATTTCATAGACTCCACACCACTTATAATCTCTATAAGCTCTGTAGTAATAGCTGCTTGTCTAGCTTTATTAAATTGAACATTTAATGACCTAACCATCTCTTTTGCATTGTTTGTAGCTGCATCCATAGCCTGCATTCTAGCGCTGTGCTCTGCAGCAACAGAATCTATCAATGAGTAGTACATAGCATACTGAACGTATCTATTTACCAAAGAATCCAACATCTTCTCTTCGTCGTCAGACTCTATCTCAAGCATTGATTTTTCTGCTTCTCCGCACTCAAACTGAGTTGAGTCTACAGGCAACAGCTTATTAACATGCAACTCTTGAGTTATCATGTTTTTATAGCCGTTATAGACAATGTGAAGAGCATCAATCTTGCCGTCTTTAAAATCTTCGATAGAAGAGATTATAAACTCGTCCGAACGATTTTTATCCGGATTTGAGCTAAGATTAGCAACTGCGTCAAAAAGTTCAACTTCGTTATATTTAAAAAACTCAATACCTTTTTTACCGACTCCACGTAAACGCACTTTTACATTTTTTGATTTGTATTCCGCTAAAAGTTTCTTAACAGCTTTAATAGTTTGAATATTAAAACCGCCGCATAAACCCTTATCAGCAGTAACAAAAACAATGTCAACCGTTTTTGGATCTTCAATCTCTATAAAACATCGATTGTCTAATCCGCCGACTTTGTTGCATTTGATACGTCCAGCTATTTCGGCAAGTACCTGATTCATTTTTGCAGCATAAAGACGAGAGCGCTTAGCAAGCTCTTCCGCACGACGAAGCTTTGCAGTAGATACAAGCTTCATTGCGCGAGTTGTCTTCTGAGTGTTGGAAACA
>JBFEYZ010000038.1:0-12989 GCA_041561855.1 Sulfurimonas sp.
ACCAGAAGCGACTGTTCCTTGTCACCTTTTGATTTTATCATCTCTGATATACCTATATTTTTACTTAGGTAGACCCCGAACATTATCGAAAATACAAAATTTAGTATAAGCCCAAAAATAATATATGCAACAAAATCCTGCTCATTTATTCCGGCGATCATAAATATATTCCTTCTAAATTTAGTAAAGTCATTTTAGCTAAAGAAAACTTTTTTATTCATAAGTTTTTATTTTAGCTTTTGTGAAAAAGGTTCCAAATGGTATAAGAGAAGCAACAAAGAACAGAATATTCTCCTTAAAAGGCCATTTGGTCTCATGCCATGCCTTTACCAAAAGCATACAAAAAAGTATAAAAAGTATTCCGTGGATCATACCGACAACTTTAACTGCCAAGGGCATATCCATAAGATATTTCATAGGCATTGCTATAAAAACAAGTGCTAAATATGAGTATCCTTCTATTGTATTTATATGTCCGAATTTGACGACATTTTCATTTTTCATACTTTACACCTATATAAAATTTTTATGAATTATATAATCAAAAAGTAACAATTGGACTTTTAATTTAAATTAAAAAAAGAGTAACAAGGCTTTTTAAACATTTATATAATACAATATCCGCCAAATATGAAAAAGAGGTATATTGATATGGATACTAACCTTGTAGTTGAGGGCTTAAAATTTATGGGTCTTGGAATGGGAGCAGTGTTCTTGTTTCTTACAATTTTGATTTTTCTAATGGGAATAATGTCAAAAATTGTACATAAATTTTTCCCTGAAGTTCAGCCGAGCGCTAGTTCATCTTCATCATCGAACGCTCAGAACAATCAAAAAAAGGTAATTGCGGCAATCACGGCAGCGATTAAATTTCATAGAGAAAGTTAAGGATTAGTATGGCTAAAAAATTTATAGATATAATGGATACGACTTTTAGAGACGGGTTCCAGTCCGTTTTCGGCGGTCGTGTACTTATGAACGATTTTTTCCCGGCAGTGGAAGCTGCAAAAACTGCGGGAATAACACACTTTGAGTTTGGCGGTGGTGCAAGATTTCAATCTCTGTATTTCTACTTAAGAGAAGACGCATTTGAGATGATGGACAAGTTTCGTAAAATCGTAGGACCTGATGCAAACCTTCAGACGCTTGCACGTGGCGTTAATACGGTTATGTTGGATACGGGTTCAAAAGAACTTATTGACCTGCATGCAAAGATGTTCAAAAAGCACGGTACTACTACAATTAGAAACTTTGACGCGCTTAATGACGTAGAAAATTTAAAATATTCAGGTGAGAGAATTGTTCATCACGGACTAAAACATGAAGTTGTTGTTACTATGATGGATCTTCCTCCAGGATGTTACGGTGCTCATACGGTTGAGTTTTATGAAAAAACACTTCGTGAGATATTAGACAGCGGTATACCTTATAATAGTATCTGTTTTAAAGATGCATCAGGAACTTCAAATCCTCAAAAAGTATTTGAAACTATTCAGATGGCTAGACGCCTTATCCCTGAAGGAACACACTTAAGACTTCATACTCATGAGACTGCAGGTGTTTCGGTTGCTGCATATATGGCTGCATTAGAAGCAGGTGTAGACGGTATAGATATGGCAGCGGCACCTGTGAGCGGCGGAACAAGCCAGCCTGATATTCTAACTATGCTTCATGCTACAAAAGGTATGGATTATGATCTTGGCGGACTAGAGATCAACAAGATTTTAACATATGAAAAAGAGCTGCAAGCTTGTTTGGCAGACTATTTTATGCCTCCTGAAGCAACAATGGTCTCTCCTATTATTCCATTTTCTCCTATGCCTGGCGGTGCACTTACTGCAAATACTCAGATGATGCGCGACAACGGCATTATGGATAAATTTCCTGAGGTTATTGCGGCTATGACCGAGGTTGTTGAAAAAGGCGGTTACGGTACATCAGTTACTCCTGTGTCACAGTTTTATTTTCAGCAAGCACTTAATAACGTTATGCAGGGACCATGGAATGCTATAGCTCCTGGCTATGGAAAGATGGTTCTTGGATATTTCGGTAAAACTCCGGTCGCACCTGATCCTGAGGTTGTTAAAATTGCATCTGAAAAACTTGGATTACCGCCGACTACAGAGAAGGCTTTGGATCTTGCAAATGCAGATGAGAGCAAATCACTGGCTAACTGGATAAACAGGCTAAAAGAGGAAAATATAGAGATAACAGAAGAGAATATTTTTATAGCTGCAGCTTGTCATGATAAAGGTATCGCTTTCTTAAAGGGAGAGGGAGAATTAAATGTTAGAAAAATATCAGAAATGAAAAAAGAAGAAGGAAGTTCAAAAATGGGTAATGGAAGCTATACTGTTGTAGTAGACGGTCAAAAATTTAGTGTTCAAGTAGCAGAAGGCGATGTTAATATTCAGGTTACAGAAGTAAACGGAGAAGCAACTGAGACTTCAGCACCAAAAGCTGTTCAGTCATCCGGAAACACATTGGATATAAAAGCGCTTCTTCCTGGTAATGTATGGAAAATAGTTGCTAATCCGGGACAAAGTGTAAACGAGGGTGATGTGATAATGATCCTAGAGTCTATGAAGATGGAGATAGACATCGTAGCACCAAAAGGCGGTGTTATTAAATCTATAAATGTTGCTACTAACGATAAAGTAGTCGAAGGTCAAGTCGTAGCAGTGCTAGGATAATCTAGATGAAAAAAAATGTTATAAAAATTCTTACGCTGCTCATGCTTTTTGCATTTAGTTCGCTTTATGCTTCCGCGCCTGCCGCTGACGGTTCTTCGCATGAAGTAAGCACTAAAAAAGTTGAAACATATCAAACGCAGTCATTCGGTGATATGATAGAGGGTTTTATAAACTCTACAGGTATAAAAGCTTTTGTAAGCCCTAGTCCAGATGAGTTAAGCTCTCACGGTGAGAAGATGAGTGATTTTCATAAGTCTTGGGGCAGAATAATAATGATACTTGTCGCATTCTTGCTATTCTATCTGGCAATAGCAAAAGGTTTTGAGCCATTGCTTCTTCTGCCGATAGGTTTTGGCGGACTTTTGGCAAATATTCCTGTTGCCGGAATCGCAGGACATGACGGTTTCTTGGGGATCATGTATCAGATGGGATTAGCAAATCAGTTTTTCCCTATCCTTATATTTATGGGAGTAGGCGCAATGACCGATTTTGGTCCGCTTCTCTCTAACCCAAAGACTGCACTTCTTGGAGGTGCTGCACAGTTCGGGATATTCGGAACACTTGTCGGAGCAGTTGCTCTTGCACAGTATACGCCTCTTTTTGACTTTACGCTGCAGCAAGCTTCTGCGATCTCGATTATCGGTGGAGCCGACGGCCCGACATCTATATTTATAGCAACAAAACTTGCACCTGAACTTCTTGGAGCTATTGCGGTTGCTTCTTATTCATATATGGCAATGGTTCCGATTATTCAGCCTCCGATTATGAAAGCACTTACAACGGATGCCGAGAGAAGAATTAAGATGAGCACGATGCGTCACGTATCCCGCTTAGAGAAACTTGTATTTCCTATTATGGTTTTAGTTCTGGCTATTTTGGTTCTTCCTGATGCTACGCCTCTTATCGGTGCGTTTATGTTCGGTAACTTCTTAAAAGAGAGCGGTGTTGTTGACAGACTCTCGGATACGATGCAAAATGCTCTGATAAACATCGTAACTATTTTCTTGGGACTGGCTGTTGGTTCAAAACTGGCAGCTGATCAGTTCCTTGTAGCTGATACTCTTGCTATTTTGGCGCTTGGTGTTGTGGCATTCTCTGCTGGGACCGCTGCGGGTGTTATCATGGCTAAGATTATGAACCTCTTCCCAGGAAACAAGATAAATCCGCTTATAGGATCTGCAGGTGTTTCTGCTGTTCCTATGGCAGCTCGTGTATCTAACAAAGTTGGTATGGAGTATGACCGCTCAAACATGCTTCTTATGCATGCAATGGGTCCAAATGTTGCCGGTGTTATCGGTTCAGCAGTTGCTGCAGGTATTCTTATCTCGTTATTTAGTTAAAATATTTAACTAAAAATCAGAATCAACTTCTTTTTTATTAGTTGATTCTGAAAGAGGCAGTGTTATGGTGAACTTTGCGCCATATTCACCGTTTTCAACACTTAGCTTTCCTTTACAGTGCTCTTCAACTATTATTTTTGACATATAAAGTCCAAGTCCTGTTCCATCTTTAGATTTTTTAGTACTAAAGTATGCTTCAAAAACTCTATCAATATTGTCTTTTGAGATACCGCCTGCATTATCTTCTATAACAATTTCTGCAAAACCGTTCTTTTTGCTTCCTTTAATCCAAATAGTCGGGTTTTGAATCTCTTTTTCTACCAATACATCTTCCGCATTTTTCATAATGTTTAAAAGTACCTGTTTAATTTCAGAAACATAGGTGTTTACAAAAATATCATCCTCTATTTGATTGTTAAAAGCTATCTTTTTTGCTTCTAGGGTGGGAGCTATAATTTTAAAGCTCTTTTCTACTATTTCTTTTATCTCTTCACTTTGAAGTTCTTTATCGGTTTTAAAAAAATCTCTAAAATCATCTATCGTTGAAGAGAGATGTTGTGCAAGCTCATCAATAGACTCTAACTCTTGTTGGAAAAATTCGGCTTTGTAGTTGTCCATCATAATATCAAGCGAAAGAGTTCCTGATATTGTAGATATTGATGCTAAAGGCTGGCGCCATTGATGAGCGATCATGCTAACCATCTCTCCCATTGTTGCAAGTCTTGACTGATGAATGATCTGCAGAGTTTTTTCTTTGTTTTTTGCAACTTCTGCCATAACACGATCCTGAAGATCTTTATTTATATTTTTTAGTTCTTTACTCTTCTCTTTTATCTCTCTCTCTGCAGGAATAAATATAAAAAAAGCTTGTGCTAGCAACAGAGTAAGCAAGAGTATAAAAAGAGTGATTATAATTGTTAAGATATACTTTATCTCATTTTCACTCTTTTTTTGGATCTTTAAAATATAGCTGTCTATATTGTTTAAGAGTTTTTCATATTGCTCGCTTATCAGGAAGTCGATCTCTGAACCTTTTTCTTTGTTCCAGCTCCGGTCTCCTTTTTCAAAAAAATCTACAAAGGAGTCTGCAAGTCTAAAAAACTCTTTTTTGCTCTCTTGCTCAAAAACATATCCTATGCTTTTTAAAGTGCTTTCAATTTCTTTGAATTCAGTTATGGTTTTCTTTAGTTCCTCTACTTGTGTATAGCTGTAGTGATGATAAACCTCATTTGTGTAAAAAAGGATTTTTCCAGCAAGCATCCTCTCTTTTCCAAGCATATTGATGTCTTCAAAAGAGTGAGAGTTGTTGTGGATTAAAAAAACGGTTATAAAACTGGATATTACTCCGTATAGCCCAGTCAACAGGAGAGCAAGAATGTATTTACTTTTACGTGTTAGTTTTTTCATTTGTAACTCTTATATAACAAAGTTTAAAGAGCTTTGAGAGTTTACATCTATTGATTTAAATTCACGTATAAGCTCTATTTGGCGGTTTGACAGGTATGCTTTTATATCATTTAGATTTTTTTGGCTAAGCTCATAAAGAACTACTATGTTGTAGTCACGCTTGTTCTCTTCAATTCTATAAACACTGCCTAAGGTGCTTAGAGTTATGAGCCTGCCTTTTAGTTTTAGGCTTATTACTACTTTGATTCTTGTACCGATCTCAATTCCGGCAGGGAGTGCGTCCGTTTTTAATTTTGCAGAGACTTCAGAAATATCTATAACGCTTGATTCACCGGGAAATTTTATATTTTTAAAGTATAAGGTGCATCCATGGTCTGCATCAGGCTCTAAGCGGGTATATTTTCTGTCTACAACGCTTCTAGATACAAATGAAACATCATCTATTACTATTGTCTGATTGTCTGAGTCAAGGCTTTTGACTGATTTACAAACAACATCTTTTGGAAAAATTTCTGAAGTGATTGTCATAAACTTTGTAATTTGTATAATCTTTAATTGAGTATTGACTGTTTTGAGTGTGAAATCTTCTTCATTTATCTCTGTTATTACAGCAGGATTTACTATTGTAAGACCCTTGTAGAAGTTGTGTATTTTGACCTCTGAAGAGTTTTCTTTGACGACTTGCAAAAGAGTTAAGATAGCCATTTTGTCTTTAGCGTTCTCATCATCCCTTACTGCATTTGCATCAAAAAGAGACATGAGGTTTAATTCTGTTACATCATCAAAAGAGAGAATAAAGTGATTTTCCTTTTCAGGTATATTCCTCACTTTAAGAATAAGGTGTCTTTTTTCACCTTTATGATTTTGCATCTTTGTATGATAGAGTTTACCCTGATTTTGAGTAGCCGTATCTATCCATGTAGATGAAGGGGTAGTATATAAAAACTCTTTATGTTCAAGCAGGAGCTTATCAAGGTCGCTGTATTTTTCATGAAACCCATCCGTGCTATCAACCCCGAAAAACTCGTTAAAACGTTGATTTACAAGCACAAATTTATTTTTATGCATCATTATTACAATATTGTTTTGATAGTTAAATATATTTTGTAGTTGGGTTAGGAAAATACGGCTGCTTTCCTCTTTATCTATAGATACTACCGCATCATGCAGAGCGTTTATAAGTTCAGGAGTTTTTGAAGGCTTATGCAGGTAGGAGAAAACACCTAGTTTAATTGCCGTATAGAGATGTTTTTTTTCATCAAAAGCCGAGAGAATTATTATTTTACAATCTGGCTCAATATCTTTGATCTTTTTTGTCATTGCAAAGCCGTTTAAAACAGGCATATTTATGTCTGTAATAACAATCTTTGGTCTGTATTTTAAAAATTGGCTGTAACCATCTTCCCCGTCATGAGCAATATATACATTTTTAAAAATTCTAGAGAGAAGTGTTTCTACGTTTTTAGATAAACCTAAGTTATCTTCAACGTATATGACCCCGACATTATCGGATAATGTCTTTATGTTCTCCGTCATCTCTTTTATGTCCATATAAATGCTCCCTTACACATAAAAAAATAAATTGTAAAAGGTATATATTAGTTATATTTACTATTCATCACTTCCACTATAAGAGGTATGATATTTTGACTCTTTGTTTTGTCTATAAATCCGTCTGCTCCGAGTACTTCAGCTTCTCTTTTGTTGTTTGAGCCAGTCATAGAACTATTTACGATAATCGGTATATTTTTTGTTTTTGAAGAACTCTTTAGCAGTTTTACTACTGTAAATCCGGACATCTCAGGCATTTCGATATCTGTAATTACGGCAGGTACTTTTGATACGTCATCTCCAAGTGAATTTATATAGTCAACCAAAAGTTTTCCGTTTTCAAAGAGTTTCATAGAGAGGTTGGCATTTTCAAAAATCTGCTTTAGATGTTTTTGGGCAGTTTTAGAGTCTTCAGCTACTAAAACTGTACCGTTTCTAAGTTTGCTCGGTATATCAAGGTCTTTTAGGTTTGCCGGCGATTCAAGTACATTAACCATAGCCTGAGGGATAACGTCTGCTAAAAGCTTTTCATAGTCCAAAACAAGACAAAGGCTGCCGTCTTCAAGCCTTGTGTCGTTAATGACTACATTGTTTTCTCCCATTCTATAACTCTCAGGGGCGTGCATCTCATTCCAGTTTTTCTTTATGACTCTGTATGCAGACATAATTCTAAGCCCTATAACTACGCCGTTAAAGTCGCAAACAAGTATATTTGATCTGCTAGTCTCTTCTTTAGTAAGTGTAGTTCCAAGCCAAAGCGGCAGGTTTAGTATGGGGATCTGCATTCCGCGAAGAACGATTGTGCCCTCTAGCATTCTGTGGGATGAGGGGATTTGTGTCACAAAGTGATTTTTTGATTCCACTACCTCGCGTGTTTTAAAAACGTTTATAGCATAGTAGGCAGCTTCAGGTTTGTCGCTGATTCTAAATACTAAAAGTTGCAGTTCATTGTTTTTTGCCAGGTTTGTAGCAGCGTCGACATTTTCTAAAACGGACATTTAAAGCCTTTGAGATATACTTTTACTAGTGCCAAATAGTACCAAAATTATGATGAAATATGCTTGAATGTTAATAATGAAATGGTAAAATGCGCTTAATTAATCAAGGGCGACCTTGTAAAAGGTATTGAATGAAAATTATTACTCTGCTTGTTTTGCTTCTTACTCTCTCGCATGCAAAAATCTATTATGCAAAAGTTGAACCTTACGAGGTAAGAGATATTTCAGCAAATGTTTCAGGTCTGGTTTTAAGTGCAGACGAGGCTTTAATCGGAACTTTGCTTACATCAAAGCCCTACATAAAGATCGATTCTGAAGTCGATGAAAAAGAGTTGAAGCTTATTAAAGAGAAGCTTATGTATATTACAAACAGCCTGGAGATGAGCGAGGCAATTTTAGTAAATTTAGAAGATTCACTTGTAAAAAAAAGAGAGAACTATAGAAAAATAGAGCCGTTGAAGTTCAAGTCTTCTGTTGATAAAGATAGAGAGTTTTATGATCTTATTACAAGCGAGAATCTCTACCTAAATACCAGAAAAGAGATCCAAAACTTAAAGGTTCAGATATCGGATCTAAGACTTAGAGAGGTTCAACTGACAAGAAGCATCAAAGATAAAAATTTGGTTGCAGAAGGTTTTGTACTTTATGAAATGCTCGTAAAACCCGGTCAAGTTGTGGGAGTTGCCGCTCCGCTTGCAAAAATAGCTGATACATCCAAAGCACTTCTTAGCATATATCTGGATGAAGAGGATGTTTTAGATGCAAAAAAAAGAGTGGTATATATTGACGGTGAAAAAACCTCTTACAGAGTCTCAAGACTTTTAAATATTGCCGATAGCAAGAATATATCTAAATATATGGCTCAGATAGTTACAGATTCACCAAGACTATTCTCTAAGCTTGTAAAAGTAGAACTAAAAAATGAGTAGTATTACCGCATGTCCGCTGGATTGCTATGACGCTTGTGAAATAGTATATGAAGAGGGCAAGTTAAAGGGTTTAAAAGATGGCCATACACAGGGATTTTTATGCCCTCATATGAATCATTACGACAAATATAAAACCATAGAGACTGCGCGGTACAAAGGCGAAGAGATAACCATTGACCAGGCTCTTTCAAAACTAAAAGAGATGATTTCATCGTGCGATAAAAGTGAAGTCCTTCACTATCGCGGAAGCGGAAACTTTGCTTTAATGCAAGAGGTGAGCGACCACTTTTTTGCTTCATACGGAGCAGTTCTTACCGATGGAACCCTTTGTGACGGAGCAGGCGAGACAGGGATTATCGAAGGCAGAGGCAGCAATAAAAATATGCCTATACAAGAGGTTGCAAAGTCGGAGGTCGTAATATTTTGGGGTAGAAATCCTCATGCGACATCAAGTCATCTTCTGCCTCTTGTAAAAGACAAAACGATAATTGTTATTGATCCTGTAAAAACAAAAATAGCCAAGGTTGCAGATCTGTATCTTCAGATAAAACCAAATTGCGATATTTTTTTAGCAATGCTGCTAAGCCGTTTTCTGCATATAGAAAACGGCTGTGACGAGGAGTTTTTAGAGGAGTTTGCAAGCGAGTATGAGGATTATTACGAGCTGACGCAGAACATAAGAATAAAAGCTGTTTTGGATCAAATAGGCGTATCTCTTGGACAGCTCGGCGATATTCTAGCTATGGTAAAAGATAAAAGAGTAGCAATCGTATGCGGAGTGGGAATACAGAAGTACAGAAACGGCGTCGATGTCATGAGGTCGATCGACGCATTTGCGGCCATGCTCGGGCTTTTCGGCAAAGAAGGGTGTGGGGTGAGCTATCTGGGCTCCTCAAGAGACGGCATTGAGTCGCCGTTTAACAAAAAAGCAAAAAAAGTATCAAAAGTAAATACAGAATTTAGCGATTTTAAAACCGTTTTTATTCAGGGGGCAAATCCGCTCTCTCAGATGCCTGATTCGCAGAGAGTAAGAGAGTCGATTGGCAAAGTTGAAAATGTCGTTTATTTCGGACTCTACGAGAATGAGACAAGCGAAGCGGCAGATTTGATCATACCTGCTAAAAGTTTTTTATATAAGGATGATGTAAGGACTTCATATTCGCACAACGTTATGTCGTTTATGCCAAAAGTAGCACAAAGCGATATCGGAATAAGCGAGTATGATCTAACCTCTTATCTATGTAAAGAGTTTGGAATTGAGCTTGAGAGCGAAGAGTTTTACCTAAAGTATTTTAAAAATTTTGCAGTTCAAAAGATTGACGGCTCATGGTATGTGGAAAATAGAGAAGACGTACCTTATGTAGACGGTTTTGATACTGATGACGGTGAATTTATCTTTTTAGATGAACTTGACTCTAAAGTAGATGAAGAGCAGAGCGGCTTTTATCTTCTTACATCTAAGAGCCCGGCAAGTCTAAATTCTCAGTTTAACAGAGATGAGAATGTATATCTGCACAGCTCTTTGGGTTTTTATGAAGGCGAAGAGGTAGTAGTCTCCTCTGTATCTGGCAGTGTTAAGCTTAAGGTAATGCATAATGATGATCTGCGCGAAGACTGCGCTTTGATATACAGCGGGACAAGAGGCGTTAATAATTTAACAACTTCAAAACATGCACTCTACACAAAGAGTGCCATATTTCAAGAAAACAGAGTGGAGATAAAAAGAGATGAATAATATAATGGATTTGGATAAAAAGTATGTTCTGCCTACATACGCAAGAGCGGATGTTGAGTTTGTAAGCGGCTCTAACGCAAAATTGGTTGATTCACAGGGGAAAGAGTATATAGATTTTGCTTCTGGAATAGCGGTATGCAGCGTAGGGCACGCAAATAAAAGAGTTAACGATGCTATATGCAAACAGATTTCAAATATTACACATACTTCAAATCTGTATTATATAGCTCCGCAGGCGCGCGCGGCACAGAAGATAGTAGATGCCAGCGGCTATGATATGAAGTGCTTTTTCGGAAACAGCGGAGCAGAGGCAAACGAAGGGGCTATAAAGATAGCTAGAAAGTTCGGAGAGAAAGACGGAGAGATAAAGAGATACAAGGTTATAACTCTGCAGCACTCTTTTCACGGTAGAACGATCACTACTGTAAAAGCTACGGGTCAGGAGAAGATGCACAACTATTTCGGACCGTATCCGGACGGTTTTGTTTATGCCGATGACATAGATCATGTAGCATCTCTTGTGGATGATCATACATGTGCGGTTATGATAGAACTTGTTCAAGGGGAGGGCGGTGTTCAGCCGCTTGATAAAGAGGCTGTTCAAAGACTTGCAAAGTTTTTAAAGTCAAAGAACGTGCTTCTAATAGTTGACGAGGTGCAAACGGGAGTTTATAGAACAGGAAAGTTTTTGGCATCAAATTATTATGACATAAAACCTGATGTCGTAACCCTTGCAAAAGGTCTTGGCGGCGGTGTTCCTATCGGTGTTGTTATGACTACGTTAAAAGATGTGTTCAGCGCAGGAGACCACGGCTCTACATTTGGCGGAAACTTTTTAAGCACTACCGCCGCTTGCGAGGTAATGGATATATTAAACGAGATGAATGACAGCGGAGAGCTTCAAAATGGCATCGAGTACTTTGACAGTGAACTTGGAAAGTTCTATGAGGCTCATAAAGATCTCTTTACTTCAAAAGTGGGTATCGGGATGATGTGCGGGCTGCGTGTCAGAGATGCTGACACGCTCACTAAAATAGTATCAAACGCTAGAGAGGAGGGCGCTATAGTTCTAAAGGCAGGACGTGACACCCTTAGACTTTTGCCGGCACTAACAATTACGAAAGAGGAAATAGATGAAGGCTTTAAAGCTCTCAATCGCGCTGTTGCTTCTTTGTAGTACACTGCTAATATCAGAGGAGCAGTTAGAGAGCTACATTTCGGAGAATAAAAAAGAGCTCTTTAAATATGACTATGAAAAAAATGAAGCAGAGAGCTCAAAGCTTCGTGATTCGTGGATTGCGCCACTGAATCTGAACTACAGTTATTCAAAAAGCAACCCTTACGGGGATGAGCAGACTAACGAGAATGCTTCGATTAAAATGGATCAGCCAATTTTTCAAAGCGGCGGAATATACTACGGGATCAAGTTTGCAGAGGCTTCAAAGATTTACTCCGACTACTCCGTAGACGTTGCAAAAAGAAAGCTTGTAAAAGATGCCATTTCTCTTTTGATGCAGATAAAACAGATTGACCTGAAAATTGAAAAACAGAAACTTCAAATTGAGAATTCAGAGATAAATCTTGCTCAGAAAAAAGAGGAGTATCTAAACGGACAATTGGACTCCGGGTTTTTAGACAGTGCGATTATTGATAGAAATATTGTAATACAGGCACTTTACGATCTGCAGACGAGTAAAGAGAGACTAATATCAAAATTTAGCGCAATAAGCGATATGAAGCATGAAGATGCGTTTATTCCTAGTTTAAAGATGCTGACTCTGGAGCAGTTTCTGCAAAACAATATTGTTATGGGGATGAGTGAGGGCGAGATAGAAAAAAACAGATATGCCAAAGATGTTACAGTTGCAAAATATCTTCCAAAGGTAAATCTGACTGCAAGCTATAACTGGGATAAAACGACTACTGCGCTTCTTCTTGGCCCTAGGGAGAAGGACTACTATAGTTTTGGTTTCAAAGCGACTCTTCCTATAGATATAAATACATTTAGAGATGTAGAGTCTTCCAAGATCGATTACCTCAAAGCAAAACTTGTAGTCCAAGACAAAAATAGAGAGCTCGGAGCAATTTATGAGCAGGTTATGCAAAATATAGATAATTTTGAGAAGAAAAAGCTCTTGAGTATCGAGAACAGAGATATTTACGAGAGACTTTTAGAAGATACCAAAGATCTCTACTCTGCAGGATATAAAACAAAGTATGACGTTGAACTGCTGCAAAACTCCGTTGAGATCCAAAAAAGCGATGTTGCAATATATGAGATAGACAAACAGCTTGAACTGCTTACACTCTATGAGATGTATAAAGATGAGATTTAG
>JBFEYZ010000039.1:0-12291 GCA_041561855.1 Sulfurimonas sp.
AGATGGTTGATCTGACTCTTACACCGATCCTTATAAAATCATTTAACTTCGGAAAGTACAGAGGAAAAACTCTCTCAGAAGTCGCGGCAAGTGATGCTGCCTACCTTAGATGGATGCTAACGGGCATGGAAAATCTTGATGACGATATGCGCTACTCCATAAACGCTGCACTAGGAGTTTAGAGCAGACTAAAGAGTACAAAAAGTACGAAAGCGATTGCCCCGCTGATCAGCGCATATGGCATTTGTGTCCTGACATGCTCAATAACTTCACAGTCACTAGCCATCGAAGATATTATCGTCGTATCTGATATAGGCGAGCAGTGATCTCCAAAAATACCTCCTGAGATCACCGCCCCTATGCATAAAGCAATATCCGCATCCATGGCAACCGCCATAGGAACTGCCACAGGTATCATTATGCTAAATGTCCCCCAGCTTGTTCCTGTTGAAAAAGAGATAACGGAGCTTATTAGAAATATTACTCCGGCCAAAAGATAAATGCTCAGATTTTCATTTGCCAAAGATGCCAGATAGTGGCCTGTTTTAAGACTCGTCGTAACCTCTCCTATAGCAAATGCAAAAAGTAGTATAAGTGCAATTGGAGTAAGTTTTTTAGCTCCTAAAAATGCGGTTTTGCTCCATGTCGAGAAGTTCATGTTCTTTGTACCGACAAAATAAAAAAGTGTAAATATAAGAGTTGTGAGCATTGTATAAAATATAGAGCTCGAACCGCTCCCTTTTAAAATATCTCCATCGCCAGTTAAATATAAAAACAGAAATACCAAAACAACCATCAATATAATAGGCAAAAGCATATAAAACATACTCGCAGCACTGCTTTGAAACAGATCTTTATCTTTTGGTATATGTTTGGCGTTTTTCATATCTCCCAGATCTATATTAAACCATATAGCCAAAAAAGTTACTGCAAGTGCTGCCATTGAGTAAAAGTTATATAAAATAGAGTCTATTAGAAGAGAGACAGCATCAGCCTCTATGACACCTAAAGATATCTGCGTAGCAATAAGCCCAAGAAGAAGTGCTCCCCAGCCGTTTAGAACAATAAGAGAACTTATCGGCGCCGATGTAGAGTCACAGACAAAGGCAAGCTTTGCACTCGGTATCTTGTACTTGTCGCAAAGCGGCTTTCCAACAGCTCCGGAGATAAGAGCCGTAATTGATGACTCTACAAAAATAATAACACCTACAACATAGCTAAGCATAAGTGCCGAGCGAGGAGACTTAACAATCTTTGTCTTGTGCAGCATATAATCTACAAAACCCTCGATACCGCCTGATTTTTCAATCAAAGCCATAATGCTACCGACTAAAATGGCAAACGCCAAAGTCTTGAGTATCCACGCCTCTGATAAAAGGGAAGTAAAGAGAGAAAATATACTCTCAAGCGAAACAAAAAATGAGAAGTCGTTTAAAACAAAAACACCCAGTAATACTCCTCCAAAAAGAGAGAGCATTACATTTCGCGTATATAGTGCCAATGCAATGGCAAGAAGTGAAGGAAAGAGGGACAGAGCCGAGAGTTCTATGTTAAACCTATCAAAACTCTATAGAGAGCAGGACCAAACCAGCTCTGCCAAATATCTCTTTATAGGGTTCGCACTCTTTTTGCTTAACCTCTTTAAAGCCGAGTTTTTTATAATATAAAAGAGTTTCCAACGAGCCTATCTCAACTATAGTCTGAGCTATACGATAACCCTTCAGCCTTGCTGTCAGGAGACTTTTGTGCATAAGTGCTTTTAATATCCCCACATCCATAAAGCCTTCCAGCTCCTCCATATAATCAAAAATAAGCGTTCTTGTGTTTATCGCAAATCCGCAAATATCCATAAGCCCTAGATATTCGCTCTCTTCACCGTCAACTCCGATTTCACTCAGAGCCTGTAAAAACACCTCTCTTGTAGCAATTCTAGGCTCATAACTGCAAAGAGAACCTACACTTTTGCCGTCTATCTCTGCGATTAAAAAATTAGTGTAGTGACAACTAGATTTGGCATTTGTAATTGTTAATTTTTCTAGATAATTTAAGACATCTTTATCATTTTTAGTTTTAAAAATCAGATCATATATCCCGATTTTTTTATCAGCCCTAGTGCTCTGTAAAATCATCTGTGCTAAGAACGGCGCATCATCACTAGTGGCTTTTCTTATATTTATACTCATAAATTTTTTTCCATTTCTAAAAAATTAACCCGCCTCATATTTTAGTAATAGTAACATACTTTATGGTAAAAAGTTTCTTAATTATAATAATTTGTCAAATCTTTGTATTTGCGGGCGAACAAATGGTTTTGGTAGTCGGTGAGGAGTACAATTCCACCAAAGCTAAACTCTACTGTTTTGAAGACGGAGTAATGGTTTTTGATCCAATCAAAGTCAATGTAGGCAAGAATGGATTTGGATTTGGAATAGGTGAAGTCGATCTTTTTAAAAAAAAGGAAGAGCCGATTAAATACGAGGGGGATCAAAAGGCACCTATCGGCATATTCAGACTCAATGCGATATTTGGTTATGAGAAGGACTCAACGTTTAAGATGCCTTATATTCACGCACAAAAAGGGGTTATCTGTGTTGATGATTCAGATTCTGAGTTTTATAACAAAATAATTCAGGAACCTAAGATCAAACCAAAAAGTTTTGAAGAGATGAGAAGAGACGACGCTCAGTACGAACTGGGAATTGTCGTAGGACATAACAAAGAGCAGTTAAAGAGAAGAGGCTCTTGTATATTTATGCACGTTCAAAAAGCAAAAGATTCACCAACAGCAGGATGTACATCTATGACTTTTGAAGAGATAAAAAAAATTGCCTCTTGGCTTGATGAGAGTAAAAATCCGATCCTAATACAGATTACAAAATCTCAACTGGAGGAAGTTTTAAAGCTATATCCAAGCCTTAGACTTTAATCTTCCTCTTTTGTCATATAATCTTTCGCTTCTATCCCCATCAAAGAGAGACCAGTGCGAAGAGAAAGCCCTACGACCATTAACAGCTTTAGAAGTTTTGCCTCATCCTCTGTTCCGATAATTCTGCAGTCATAGTAAAACTTATGCAGTGATGCCGCTAAAGACTTTAGATACTCGGGGAGTTTTTGAACCTGTCTTGAACTAAACGCATCTTCTATTATCTCGGGAAGAAGCAGAGCATCAAAAAGGAGGATGTCCGCATTTTCACCTAGATTCTTCAAGCTTGCCGCCATGATATCATCTTCGCTGAAATCACTTTTTGAGATAATTGTTTTTATCCTTGCGTGTGCATATTGGATATAAAAAATAGGGTTTGAGCTATCCTGCTTTTTAAACTCTGCAAGGTCAAATTCCAGAGCTGTGTCGCTCTTTTTTGAAGCAAAAATGAACCTGAGAGCATCAGGACCTATCTCTTCAACGATATCGCTCATCAGTATAACGTTTCCAGCACGTTTGCTCATCTTGTACGGTTCACCGTCTTTTAAAAGACTCACCATTTGAGAGAGCTGGACTTCAAGTTTTGAGCTCTCATAACCCAGAAACTCTACCGCAGCTTTTACTCTGGCAATATATCCGTGATGATCGGCTCCCCAGATATTTATATAGTGATCATAGCCTCTCTCAAACTTTTGATTGTGATAGACTATATCGCCTGCAAGATATGTAGGGCGCCCATCTTCACGAACAACAACTCTGTCGGAGTCATCGCCTTTTTGTGAAGATGCTATAAATATTTTGCCGGCTTTTTTATAGATGCCCGTGCCCATCTTTGCCATAACTCTGTCCCAGTCATCATATAATGATGATTCATAAACAAATGTGTCAAAGAATATATTCGTATCTGCAAGATCGTTTTTTATGATCTCCATAACACCGTCTTTAGCCCATACTGCAAGCTCTTTTTGACGTGATTCGTCACTTAATATCTCTACACCGAACTTCTCTACGGCTTGTTTTGCCAAAGGAGCAAGATAGTCGCCTCTGTAGTAGCTCTCAGGATACTCAACACTCTCTTTAAGTATGTTCTCACGGCCGTAAAGCTGGATTGAGAGACCTAGCAGATCTATCTGATTTCCTGCGTCGTTTACATAGTATTCAGCCGTTATATCATAGCCCAGATGGCGTGCGAGCCTGTAAAGAGTATCTCCGTAAACTGCACCTCTTGCATGACCTATATGAAGAGGACCCGTAGGATTTGCACTTACAAACTCTAATAGAATCTTCTCGTTCTTTTCATCCTTTGCAAACTCGCTGGGATTCTCAAGCGCCCATGCTGCATACTCGCTTAGAAAATTTTCGCTGAGACGAAAATTGAGATACCCTTTTACGGAGTCAACACTGCTGAAAAAATCTGATTCATCAAATGAAGAAGCTAACTCCTCGGCAATTTTCATAGGAGACTGCTTGAGCTCCTTTGCCATAGAGAAAGCAATCGGTGTAGCAAAGTGACCGAAAGAGCGGTCACGCGGCTTCTCTAAAACAACTTCACGACCAAACTTTTCGCGCAAAAGCGCCGATACTCGTTGTTTCAAAAGTTACGCTTGTGTAGTAGTTTTTGGAGCCTCGTTTGAAGTACTCTCTTCGCCCGACTCTACTTTTTTAGGAGCATCTGTTGATGCGGTTTTCACTTCTTCCTCATCATCATTTTTCATCTCTGCTTTAAAGTTTTTTATTCCTTTTCCAAGGCCTTTTGCCAACTCAGGTATCTTTTTTGCACCAAATAGTAATACAACGATTGCTAAGATTATTAATAGTTCTTGTCCGCCAGGCATTCCCATATCTATTCCTTTTATAAATTTAAGTCCGAAATTATAACTAAATTAGCTGTAACTTCTCTTATCATAACTATTTTATCAGCTTATTGTTATATATCTTCCCATTTTCTGACAAAGTCGTTTATTTCGTTTGCCGGGATTTTAACTCTTGCCGCATTTGCTATTGTTTTTAAAAATCCAGCTGCTTCGGCAAAATCATCGTTTACAATAAGAAAATCATACTCACTGATTCTTTGTATCTCTCTTTTGGCCATATCAATACGACGGTCGATTACCTCTTGAGAGTCAGTAGAACGCGCCTCTAAACGCTTTTTTAACTCTGATAGCGTCGGAGGCGAGATAAAGACGGAAGTCGTTATGTCTCCGAGTCTGTTTATGATGGTTGCATTTCCTTGAACATCTATGTCAAATATCACAAGCTTGCCATCTTTTAAAGCCTCTTTTACGGGCTTTATAGATGTTCCATAATAGTTGCCGTGAACAAAAGCATACTCTAAAAAAAACTCCTCTTCTATATCTTTTTTAAATTCTGCCTCGTCTACAAAGTGATAATGCACACCGTCAACTTCACCCTCTCTCATAGGACGTGTGGTTGTAGAGATTGAAAAATAACACTCGCCTATATCACCGATAACCTCATTAAGTAAAGAGCTCTTTCCAGCCCCGCTTGGACCGGATAGAACTAAAATTGCTCCTGATCTATGATTCACTACTTGTCACCTAAAGTTATATTTATGCTTATCTTCATTCCTTTAAGCGATGCAACAACATCCTCGTTTGAGAGTGCTTTTAAAAGTTTTTTAAGAGCTTCTACACCCTCGTCCGAACTATGTTGCTGCTCATCTTGTTCGCTAAATGATTCCTCTTCTTCTAGAGCGTCACTTTCGCTGAATATCTCTTCATCATCATAAGCTTCCGCTTCATCCGTCTCATCTGGTTTGATCTCTTCCTCGACATCTTCACCTATTGCCAATTTTAGATCTCTGCTTGTCAAAGAGTCGATGTCCAGCAATATATCTTCATCTATTTCGCTCTCCAGATCTTCCGTAGTAAGCTCCTGAACCGCTTCATGAATTTGTGACTCTATATCTTCTTCATCAAACTCTTTATCTAGCATTTCATCTTCAGATTCCAGCTCTTCGTCAAATTCTACTTCTTCTGCCTGAGCTTCTTCCTCGGGCTCTGCTTCTTCAAGCTCTAGCTCCTCATCAAATTCACCCTGAACATCTTCAAAGTCAAGAGCCTCATCTTCAAAATCCAGCTCGTCTGCTTCATCTTCTTCCAGTTCTAAATCGTCATCAGCCACCAACTCTTTGGTCTCTTCATCAAAGCCCATCTCTTCTTCGTCCGACTCTAAGTTCTCTTCTGCTTCTAGATCATCCTCTAGTTCAAGATCATTCTCAAGCTCAAGCTCTAGATCCTCAGAGTCGCCCTCCTCCTCTTCAAGCTCGAAGTCTTCTTGAGACTCATCATCCTGTGCCTCAGTCTCTTCTAAAAGGTTTTGAACCTCTTGGAGTTCTTCTTTATCTAAAACACCTGTTTTTTCGTCATCCTGAGCATCCAGATCAAAATCATCAAAGTTAACGCTCTCTTCCTCATCTACAGAACCGATATCCTCGATTTCATCAAGCTCGCTTTCAAGTTCTTCACCCTGCTCATCATCAAAATCTTCCATATCCTCAAGCTCATCCTCAAGTTCATCAAGTTCGCCTTCAAGTTCTTCATCCTGCTCGTCATCAAAATCTTCTATATCATCAAGCTCTTTTGCAGCAGTTTCATCTTCGATTTCTGTATCAGTCAGCTCAACTGACTCATCCTCATCAAGACCATCCAGATCTTCCAACTCATCAAGTTCACCGAAATCATCCATGTCGTTATCAAAAGCAAAATCATCATGAGCCTCTGCTGCTTCGTTTTTCGGAGCCTTCTCTTCACCGCTTACGCTCATACCTTTTGCCAATGACACAAGAGTCTCTACCAGATCCGTAGGCAAAAATGGCTTATGTATAGTTGAGCTAAACCCTTCTGCTGCTTTAGCATCTTTTGCACAGATATAAAGAGATTTATTAAACTCTATTTTGGATTTTAACTCATCTAACAGTTCCTCGGTGTATACTCCGTCATCCACTATCAAAAGATCATAAAATTTTGACTCTATATCTTCTATATTCTCGGCTTTATCCAGCTCGTCTGAAGTTTTTTGTACGCTTAAGGTTACTAGTTTATTTACGACAGGATTATTATTTATAAGTAAGATTTTCATTACGGTTTCCCTTTAAGAGGCTCTTTTGACATTATTGTATCAAAAAAAACTAAAAAACGTCTCTAAAAAGTTGAATGCTTCGAGCATCTCCCCTTTTAAGATCAGCATAGAAGCAGTCAGAGTGGCTATTAAAACAACGAAAGAGACCATGATCTTTATAGGAAAACCAATGACCAGAAGATTGAACTGAGGCATAGTTTTCATAAGCATTCCAAATATTACGTCAGCTAGCCACGAGAGCGCAATAATAGGGAATGCGATCATAAATCCGACCATAAACATATTTGATGTTGCGGTGATTATATATCTAAAGAGATTTTCACTCATCAAAAAACCTCCAAGAGGGATCTTCTCCAACGAGCTGTCTATAAAAAGCAGCATCCAGTGGTGCATATCTATCGCAAAAAGGACCATTAGTGCTATTAGAGACAGGAACTGCGAGATAATAGGCATAGAGACGCCTGTTTGCGGGTCTATTGCACTTGCCATCGAAAAACCCATCATAAAAGATATCTGCCCGCCTGCAAAGGTTATAGCATTAAAAGCTATCTGCAGGACAACGCCTATTGCAAGTCCAAATAGAAGCTCACTTAGTATCGCCACTACAATGCTTGGCATCGTTATTGATATCTCTAATGGAGGCATAGATGGATAAAAGACTATCGTAAAGAAAAATGCCAATGCAGCCTTTACGTTCATCGGGATACTGTTGTGGGAAAATATAGGTACTGCCATAAAAAGAGCGCCGAATCTGAAAAACAGAAGAATAAAGCCGACTATGTATGTATCACTAAAGATCTGCGGCCAGCTCATTGTCAATTCCTTTAAAAGATCAGCTGACTTTTACCAGCTTTTTATCTATTAGCTTGTAAATATTATTGCACCTATGGGCAAGCTCCTCATCATGAGTAACCATGACCATACCTGCTCCGTGCTGTTGTATATATTCAAAAAATATGTCCATAACCTCGTTTGCGGTGATCTTGTCCAAGTTTCCAGTCGGTTCGTCTACAAAGAGTATGCGAGGCTGCTTTGTCAACACTCTGGCAATTGATACCCTCTGCTGCTGACCTCCTGAGAGCTCAGTCACTTTTTGGTTTATCACATTGTCGATCTTTAATCTTTTTAAGAGGTTCTCATTAATATCTTGTTTTGAAAGGATTGCCGCGATCTCCAGATTTTCCAAAGAGCTAAAACCCTTAAAAAGATAGTGCGATTGAAACACAAGCCCAAGCTCATCTCTTTTTATCCGTGAAAGTCTCTTTTTATTCATACCTGAAACATCTTCGCCAAAGAGAAACACCTCTCCGCTGTCAGGTTTTAAGAGCGTTGAGAGTATATGAAGCAGTGTTGATTTCCCGCTTCCGCTGATACCTATTATGGCTACAGACTCTCCCTTGTCCAAATCAAGTGATATATCCGAGAAAAGTTCATAATCAAAACTGTGCGATAAATTTTTTGCAGATAGTAAATTCATGGGAAGATTATAGCTAATTTAATCACAAAATATCTTTTTGCACCCTTTTCTAGAACGCATTTCTAATCTTTTTTCATAGACCTTCTCGACAAATTTCTTCATCATATAAGCAAGATACCCGCTAAAGTGAAAGCCGAACACTTTGGCAGCGGCATAACCTCTGCCTAGAGCTATTAACATTCCGCGAGATTTTATAGTGTGCGATTTCAGCGGTTTTTTGCCTATAAGATTGCTTATGTTCTGAACGCATATATCTGCCATCTGCTCTGCCGTATCTGCAGTCGGCGCCACTACTTTGCCCTCATTGTATATAGTCGTACAGTCGCCTATGGCAAAAACATTGCCGTAGCTTTGTGTTTGAAGATAACCGTTTGTGACAATATAGCCCATCTCATTTTTATCGATAGAGAGTTCATATACAAGACCGTTTGGCTCAATACCGCCCGCAAATATCATAAAGTCTATAGGAAGTTCTTCGCCGCCGCTTAGTTTAGCCTTCTCTTTTGTTATCTCGACGACTTTTCTCTCATTTTTTATAACCACGTCAAGTTTTCTTAGCCTCTTATCGCTTTTTTGAACCAATACATCATCAAGCCCACGCAAAATATGTTTGCCGGAGTTTACAAGTACGATATTTAGCTTTCTGCATATAAAGTTGTTCTTTCTGTAAAACTCTTTTGAAAAAGATGCCATCTGGGCAGCTATCTCTACACCGCTAAGACCGCCGCCTGCAACTATTATATTTATAGGCTTGCAGCTTGTTCCACTCTCTTCTACTCGTTTAAAAAGCGACATCTCAAATTTTTGTTTAAAATACATAGCCCTGTGAAGTGCTTTTACGCCGTATGCATACTCACGAAGTCCGACAACATCCGCTCTGAATTTAGTACGCGCGCCGACTGCAATGACAAGATAGTCATATCCGTATCTTTGAACGGAGGTAATAACCTTACTATTTTTAAAGTCAACATTTTTCACCTCCTGCTTTAAGAAAGTTACATTGCCGTCAAAACCGCTGCAAAAAGTAAAAAGGTCTACAGTGACTTGAGCAAAATCATTCTCGTTTGCAATTAGATCATATACATCTGTTTGTGCGAAGTGGTAGGGGTTTTTATCGAAAAGCAATATCTCGTTTTGTGGATTTTTTGCAAGTTTTTCAACGGTGCGAAGTCCGCCGTAACCGCCGCCAATTACAATGATTTTATTTTTACTCAAAACTTACCCTTATCGGTTTATTTGAAAAAATTATATCATTTTTGGTCTGTTTAGTTAAATATTAGTTGGTTTTTGATTGTTTATTTTATAGAAGAGAGAGTTAAGGAGAGATCCTTAACCCATTTGAGCAGCAACTTCTGCAGCGAAGTCGTCAACTTTTTTCTCAATACCTTCACCGACTTCAAAACGAACGAAGTCAACTATCTCAGCAGTTCCGCCAAGATCTTTTGCTGCTTTTTCAACAGCTTGAGCAACTGTAAGCTTGTCATCAAGAACATAAGTCTGATCAAGAAGTGCCTGCTCTTTGTCTAAAGTAGTGTTATCGTCGATAAAACGAGCCAAAGAACCAGGAATGATCTTGTCCCAGATCTGTTCAGGTTTTCCTTGCTCTTTTAACATTGCCTTGATGTCAGCTTCAGCTTTTGCCATAACTTCATCAGTTAACTGCATCATAGAGATGAACTGAGGAATGTTCTTTAGAGGTTTTTTCAAACGAGCCAACTCCTCATTCTCTTTTTTAAGCGCTTCGATTCTACCTTTAGTCTCACTCTCAACAAATTCAGGATCAAAATCTTTATATGAAAGCGTTGTAGGTTTCATCGCAGATGCATGCATAGCAATATTTTTAAGAGTAGGTATTAGCCCATCTGCAGTTTTTTTGCTGTCACACTTTGCTAAAACGATAACCGCTATACGGTTATTAGAGTGAATGTAACCGTTAAGAGCAACAGTCTCATCATCAGCTTTTAGCGTAGCAAAACGACGGATATCTATCTTCTCGCCGATTTTTGCAACGCTCTCAGAGAAGTATGAACCAAAAGATGTTGCTTTTAAACTCTCTACATCTGAAGGAGAAGTAGAGTATACCTCTTCGGTAGTTTTAAGAACTAGATTTTTAAAGCCTTCGTTTTGAGCAACGAAATCCGTCTCAGAGTTGATCTCAACGATAGTAGCTTGAGAAAAGTCATCAGCAAGTTTAAAACCTACAAGACCTTCAGCAGCGACTCTGTCAGCTTTTTTAGCTGATTGAGCGATACCTCTCTCTTTTAACCACTCAGTTGCCTTTTGCATATCTCCGTCAGACTCTACTAAAGCTTTTTTACAATCCATCATAGGTGCATCAGTTGCTTGGCGCAACTCTTTTACCATTGCTGCTGTAATATCTGCCATAATTATACTTCCTCTGTTGTAGTTTCTTCTTGCTCAAATGCATCGATATCTTCTACAGAAGCGCTCTCGTCAGCTTGAGCCTCTTCATCTGCAGTTTCAACTTTTCCACCATCTCTAAGAGCTTTACCCTCGTTGATAGCTTCAGTCATCTCACGACAGAAAAGCTGGATAGAACGAATAGCGTCATCGTTTCCTGGAATCGGGTAAGTGATAAGGTCAGGATCACAGTTAGTGTCAAGTGGAGCAACAACCGGAATACCTAAACAACGAGCCTCTAAAACAGCGATGTGCTCTTTAACGGCATCAACGATGAAAAGCATATCAGGAAGTTTTTTCATATTACGGATACCGCCGAAATATACCTCTAGCTTCTCTTTTTGACGAGTAAGCATAAGCGCTTCTTTCTTAGTTAAAAGATCCATCTGACCGTTCTCTTGCATCTCTGTAATAACGTCAAGTTTACGGATTGACTTTTGGATAGTAGGGAAGTTTGTAAGCATTCCGCCCAACCATCTGTTGTCAACATAAGGCATTCCACAAGCGATTGCAGCGTCTCTTACAGATTGGCGTGCTTGTTTTTTAGTTCCGACAAAAAGAACAGTTTTTCCTTCAGCTGCCGCATCAACAACAATCTGATACGTGTTACTGAAGTAACGAAGAGTTTTTTGTAGATCTATAATATAGATATTTTTACGAACACCGAATATATATTTTTTCATTTTCGGGTTCCAACGACGTGTTTGGTGTCCGAAGTGTACACCACACTCCAGTAGGTCTTTCATAGTTACCATTCAAGGTCCTTTAAGGGCATTTCTCAGCCAGAATTTTTATCAGTTAGCTTCGGTAATGTCGAACAATTGTTCCTTAAAAAAGGAGTTGCACTGACTTTTTTGACACATACCTGTTAATATTTTCATGAGCATAAGCAAAAGAAAAATCCGCGAATTGTACTAAAAGTATGTTTAATATAAGCTTTTACACATTTTGTACCATTGACTTAGTAACATTGCTTCTATCTATTAGATTTTTTTATATAAAATTATCACAATTTAAAATTTTTTTTATATATTCTGGGTATAGTACTAGTGACAATATAAATCAAAAAGCATTACTTACTGCTTTAAATAAGGGATGACAATGAAGAAGCCACTACTGCTGTCTTTAGCCGCTGCCGCATTGATTGCAACTAATCTAAGTGCCGAATCTACTATGTATGAGCGCTTTGAAGCTATGGAGCGAGAGATGAACAAGCTCAAGCAGGAGATTGCTGAGCTAAAAGCTCAAAAAGAGTCTGCACAAGACGAAGAGAGCGAATCAGAAGCTGTCGCTTCAGATGATACGCAAGAGGATCCAGAGGTAGTAGCTTCTGCCGAGGAAGCGCAAGAGGAGGAGGAGTCGGATGAGG
>JBFEYZ010000040.1:0-12196 GCA_041561855.1 Sulfurimonas sp.
CAAGAGATGTCTATAAAGAGCGCTCAAGCGGAGAGTTTGAAATAAATATAGATGACGAAAAGTTAAGTTCACTGGTCCGTTCTATTCAAGAGATAATAAAAAAAGCAAATAAAAATGAGACTTGAAGAGACCATAAAACAGCTCCCGGATTCTGCGGGAATCTATCAATATTTCGACAAAGACGGGCATCTGCTCTATATAGGCAAAGCAAAAAGTCTTGTTAAAAGGGTAAAAAGCTACTTTAGCTTCACACCAAGCCTTAAACCGAACAGTAACTTATCAAGCAGAATCACAAAGATGATCTTGCAGACCGCCTCTATGAACTACATTGTCGTAAATTCCGAACACGACGCACTTATTTTGGAAAACTCGCTTATAAAACAGCTCTCCCCAAAGTACAACATTCTGCTTCGCGACGACAAGACATACCCCTACATCTACATAGACAACTCTGCCGAGTATCCGCGCTTTGAGATAACACGAAAAATTATAAAATCTCCGAACATCAAATACTATGGTCCATACTCGGTAGGGGCAAGAGACATTTTAGACTCTATCTACGAAATATGCCGCCTTGTTCAAAAAAAAGGGTGTCTGAAATCGAAAAAACTGTGTCTTTACTACCAGATAGGAAAGTGCCTTGGCCCATGTGAAAAAGAGATATCAAAAGAGGCGTATGCAAAAGAGCTGGATCTGGCAAAAGAGTTGATCCTAAACAAAAAGGCACTGCTTAAAAAGCTAGAAGAAAAGATGCTCTCTTATGCACAGGATCTAAGATTTGAAGAAGCAGGCGAACTAAGAGACAGACGCGATAGAATAAGCCGCTCAGAGATTAAGAGCGAGATAGATTTTGCCAGCGATGAAAACTACGACATTTTTGCACTTGGACATACGGAACATAGAGCAGTTGTCGTGCGAATTTTTATGCGCGAGGGCAAAATAATCTCATCGTCTCACGACTATATACAGCTGCATGAAGGGTATGACGAAGATGAGCTGTACCAAAGAGTTCTTATGGATTTTTACTCAAGCGAAAAACCGCCGATCATTGCACCGATTTTAGTCGCATCTGACTTTGAGGGCAGAGAGATAATTGAGAGTTATCTTACGACTATCTTTGAGAAAAAAGCAGAGATTCGAGTACCAAAAAGAGGAGACAAAAAACAGCTTATAGAGTTAGCGCTTATAAATGCTGCAGAGCTTTTAAAACGAGAACACAAACAAAGTTCAACTAAAATATTAGATGAAACAAAAGAGCTCTTTAGCCTGCAAAAACTTCCAAGAAGGGTTGAGATTTTTGACAACTCCCATATGTCTGGAGCCGCAACTGTCGGGGCAATGGCAGTGTATGAAGAGGGCAAATTTGATAAAAAAAGCTATAGAACTTATCATCTTCAAGCCAAAGACGAATACTCACAGATGAGGGAACTACTCACAAAAAGAGTTGGGAGTTTCGCAAAAAACTCTCCACCTGACCTATGGATATTAGACGGCGGGGAAACACTTTTGAAACTTGCACTTGAGATTTTAGACTCAAGCGGAACATTTTTAGACGTCATTGCGATATCCAAAGAGAAAATAGATGCAAAAGCACATCGTGCAAAAGGAAAAGCAAAGGACATTATTCACACAAAAAATAATATCTTTAGGCTAAAAGATAGCGACAAAAGACTTCAATGGGTACAAAAACTAAGAGATGAAGCCCACAGATGTGCCATAAGTTTTCATAAAAAAACAAAACTAAAGCTAGACCAGGAGAGCAGACTGCTGGAGCTGAAAGGGATATCACAGGCGAAGATCGTTAAACTAATAAAACACTTCGGTACTTTTGAAATGTTAAAAAAAGTAAGCGCAGAAGAGATAAGTTCTGTTTTAAACATAAAAGATGCCAATATCATAAAAAATATTTATAAATAAGTTTTTTTTTAAATTATTAATGCTATATTTAGTGGAATTTATGATACCTACTATATTATACAAAGGTTTTTTATGGACAAAATTGTACCAAAAGATGAAGAGTATATTTTTGAAGGTAAGGTTGCCATAAGTCAGACTGACTTGGACGGCAATATAACCTTTGTAAATAGGAAATTTTGTGAAATATCAGGTTATACGTCCGATGAACTGATCAACAGCAATCATGACATAATCAGGCATCCCGATGTTGAGGAAGCAACTTTTGAAAAAATGTGGAAAACCTTAAATAACGGTCAAGTTTACAACGGTATGCTCAAAAATCTCCGTAAAGACGGACGCTACTATTGGGTGGACATGGAAATTGCCCCGATCTTTAATAAACAAGAGCAGATGACAGGATTTATATCGGTAAGCAAACCTTCTCCAAGAAAAAACATTCAACAAAAAAACAGTAAAACAAACTAAAGGGTTCAAATGTTAATCTATAATCATAAAAAAGAATTTTTGGGAATTGATGAGAGTTATTTAAAAGCGCTCGGTTTATCCAGCTTGGCAGAACTTCAAAACGAAGCTGATGATTTTGCAGATCTTTTTGTAAAAACTCCAGGCTATATCCATAACTTTAAGCATGTTCACTGGATTGATTACATTACTTGCAACGAGAGCGGCATAGACTCTAAAGTCGTCATCAACGTAAAGGGCAAAAATTTCACTACGCCTATAGATATTCAAACTGTTTATCTGGTTCAAAACCCTCTGGAAAAAGCTTATAGAATAAATCTTCCGAGCATTAAAGCTTTAACAGGCGAGCAGAGCCAAAAACTCTCATCCGACATAGCTAAAAAAAGCGCAGCAGCGGCAGAAAAACCTGCACAAGAGGAGCTTTACCACACACCTGCAGCCATAGAGAATATTTCAAGTCAAACTTCTTACGATCCTTACGAAGCAGATTATGATGAATTAGAATCTGAGATGGATGAGAGTGCACAAAAAACTGATATAGAGAAAAATCTTTCACTTGATGTAGAGATAGACGAAGATGACTTTGACTATACACCTGAACCTGATTTTCAAGAGAAGATAGAAGTTCCTCAGAAACAACCTGTAAAAAAAGAGATTGAGGAGATAATTGAGAGCGACGAGGAGAACCCTTTTGCAGGCTATATCTATAACCCTCAAACAGCATCAGAGGAGCTTGGTCTGCCTATTGACCTGGTAGAGGAGTTCATTCAGGACTTTATTGCTCAGGCAAACAGCTTTAAGAATGACCTTTATGAATCTGCAGAGAGTGGAGATTTGGACAACCTAAGAATACAATCACATAAACTAAAGGGTGTTGCGGCAAACCTTAGAATAGAAGACGCGCTTGATGCATTAACAAAAGTGAATTCGCTTGAAGATTACAGCGAGATCAAAACACATCTTGACAGACTCTACAGAATAATAAATAAACTCTCAAACGCAGATGATTCTGCAATAGAAGAAGCTGCTCATAAAGAGAGTACAGTAGAGGAGGAAGAAGATGATTTTGTCCTCTCTTTTAAAGAGGACGCCCTAGCTCCTAGTCAAAGTATTGAAGATTCTCAGGTTCCTGACTCGATAGAGATCCCTGAACTCGCAGATGACGAATTTTTAAACCAAACTGTTGAAGAAAAAGAAGAAATCACCAATGAAGAGTTGCCGACATTAGAGGATAACAGCGATACTTTTGAAGACTTTGCGCAAGATGAAGCTATCGAGACACCATTGGAAGAGAGTACACCAGATACAGCGTTCACATACGACAAAAAACGTATAGCTCACGAGATGGGCTTAAACATTGACAGTTTTAGCGAACTCTTCGATGACTATATAAGTGAAGCAAAAGATCTGAGCAGCTCTATGATTGAATCTATAGAAAAAAACAATCCTGAGGCATGCAAAGCTGCTGCCGTAAAATTAAGAGGTATGAGCGAAAACATGAGAATCCACGATTTTGATGATGAGTTAAAAACTATAATCAGCTCCCCTGATAGCATGGATGCTAAAAATCTTGCAGAGAAGATAATCTCAAAATTAAATCTAATCTCAAACTATAGAGGATAAGCAATGCAACTTGGACTAAAAAACAGACTAAGACTTATAAGTCTTTTACCGATTATCGTACTGTTTGCACTTAGCAGTTACTTTGTTTATAACTCATATACCGGATATAAAGCGGCAGAGCAGCTGCAGATCAGACTTGATGAAAACAGACTCATGAATGAAGTTGTAGGTAACCTTGCACGTGAGCGCGGTATGAGTGCGATGTACCTTGGAAATAAGACAGAAAACATTCTAAAATCTCTTAACGAGCAAAGAAAAATAGTTGATAAAAAAGTTGAGAACTATTTAAACAGCGCAAGGGCAAATCAATCTCTGCATACACATACAAAAGAGGCTGGAAAAGCTGATTGTGTCGCATGCAATAATATTGATTCTATTGTTGATTCGATGAATAAAATAAAATCTGCAAGAGGTCTTGTAGATAGTCTTAATATTGATTTTGACGAAGTGTTTAACGATGTTTACGTCGTGGCTCAAGAGAAGCTTGTCAAACAGCTAGAACAGATAACGGAAAACCAGATCGATAAAGAGATCAGTGAGCTCTACTCATTATATATCTCTATGGTTCACGCCAAAGAAGCGTCAGGTGTTGAAAGAGGCTATTTATCCTACATCATTTCTCGTTCTACACCGCTTAGCGACGAAGATCTAAATAAATGGATCTCTATTATCGGCAAAGCCGACTCTATAAGCTATGATGGGATGCAGAACAAAATTCTTGCACAGCAGCTAGACTCGATCTTTAAAACTGAAGAAAATTTGGAACTTTTTGAAGATATAAACAGCGAAAGAACATCTATTATTACTCTTGCGGAAACCGGAGAGTATGAGATCACTTCGGGTATCTGGTTTACTATGCTTTCGGAAAAAATAAATATCATTTCCGAGGCTGAAAACCTTCTTCTTGACGCAATGGACAACAGAGCACGAACAGTTCAGCAAGAATCTCTGCAGGTACTTACGATTACTTTTGGAGCTTGGCTGATTGCTATTATCCTTGCTATTCTTGGCTATATCCTCTCAAATGAGATCGCAAGCAATATCAAACACCTTGAGAGCGTACTTAAAAAAGTTGCGGAAGATTATGATTCGCAAGATAGAAAAATAAATCTCCACACTGCTCAGGGTACCGATCTTGCATATGAACTTCTTGAAGAGATCATCGAACAAACCAAAAAAGATAAGATCTCTGCTCAAGAGGCAAGTGAAGCAAAATCTATGTTCCTTGCAAATATGTCTCACGAAATCCGTACTCCTCTTAACGGTATCGTTGGATTTACTGAGCTTTTAAAAGATTCAGGCCTTCAGGAAGAACAGAGCGAATTTGTTGATATAATTGAGAAAAGTTCCGAAAATCTTCTTGAGATTATTAACAATATCCTTGACCTCTCTAAGATTGAAAGTAATAAACTTGAAATTGAAAATATCGCTTTCAACCCTATTCTTGAGTTTGAGAGTGCAGTTGAAGTATATGCGGTTCGTGCAAGCGAAAAACATATCAATCTAGGATGTTTCATTGACCCAAGTCTTGAGTTTCCTCTTAAAGGGGATCCTACAAAACTTAAAGAAGTTATTATCAACCTTCTCTCTAATGCGGTCAAATTCACAAACAACGCAGGTTCTATAAACGTCAATATCAGAAGAATAGACTCTAGCGAGATAGGCAAAACAAGGGTCAAATTTGAGATACAAGATAGCGGTATAGGTGTTACCGAAGAGCAGAAATCAAAAATATTTGAAGCATTCTCTCAAGCGGATACTTCTATTACGCGTAAATACGGCGGTACCGGTCTTGGACTTACAATCTCCAGCAGCTTCATAGATCTGATGGGCGGAAAACTTGACCTTGAGAGTAAGGTCGGAGAAGGAACTACATTCTTCTTTACCTTGGATTTTGAAGAGGTCGAAACGCTTGCAGAGAGTTCAAAAGATAGCTTTAACACCATTAAAGCACTAATACTTAGCGATTCGATGAAGATAAAAAAACAGGATAAGTACTTAAGAGAGTATCTTGACTACTTCGGTGTAGGATACACTACATTTAAAGAAATAAGCAAAGTTGCTATCCTGCAAAAAGATGTAAACTATAACCTACTGTTTGTAGATTATGACTATGTAACGGAAGAAACACTTGCAGAACTTGCAAAACTGCCTCAAGAACTTATTGTTTTAACAAAATCAAATCTAATGAAAAAAGTAGACGGACTTGGTCTTGATATATTCAAGATCCTTTACGAGCCTCTGCATGCTTCAAAAATAAAACAGACGCTTGAGAATTATGTTATGACAAATGCATCTATGCAAGTAGTCAAAAAACAGTCTCGCAAAAAATTCGACCTTAACACTTCAAGATTTGTAGCGAACGTTTTAGTTGCGGAAGATAATATAATCAACCAAAAACTTATTCAAAGAACACTTGAAGATCTAGGATTAAGCGTTACTATCGCCAGCAACGGCCTTGACGCTTTCCAAAAGAGAAAAGACGGCAATTTTGATATGGTATTTATGGATATCCAAATGCCGTTCCTAGACGGTGTAGAGGCAACTGCAGAGATTTTAGAATGGGAAGAGGATTATAAACAGCCTCACATACCTATAGTTGCACTAACCGCAAATGCGCTTAAGGGCGATAGAGAAAAATTCTTGGCTGCCGGACTTGACGAATATACTACAAAACCTCTTGTTCGCTCAGAGATCATTGCCGTTTTAAACCACTTCTTAGCAAATCATATTGTCGAGGTAGATGATTTAGCAAAGAACAAAGAGAAGCAAAAAGAGAGCAAAGAGGAGCATGCTCAAGAGAGCACTCCAACACAAGAAGCTATTATAGAAAAACTTAGCGAAGCGGTAGAGCATCCGTCTAATCCGGAATATAGGGCAGATATACTTATAGCAAAGAAAAGTGCTTTTGAAACAAGACTCTATACTAGGATCATAGAGGGTATGGGACTTACGTATGAAGTCGCATCTTCGCTGGTAGACTTTAAAGAACTTATTGACAACTACTCATACAAAGTCGTACTTTTTGATAAGGAGTATAGCGATCTTAATGTTGACGAAATTGCATCTAGCATTAGAAAACTTAGCAGCTCGAACAGTCTTGAATCTCATATTGTACTTATTGATGACTCTATCCATAAAGATGCGGCAGAACATCAAGAACATGTAGATGAGATCATAAACAATGTTGTAAACAGAGAGCTACTTCACTCTCTGTTTAACAAATATGCTTAAAAGGTAAAAGAATGTCAAAAAAATTAGTAGTATTAGCGGTGGACGATGATATGATAAACCTTAAGCTTCTTAAATCGATGCTTATGAAGAACCAAGACGTAATAGAAGTAATAGAAGCAAAAAATGGAGCTGACGCAATCGGGCATCTTAAAGCAAGAAGTGATATAAACCTTATACTTTTAGATATTATTATGCCCGTTATGAACGGCTTGGAGATGCTAAAGGTCGTTCGCTCAGATGAAAATATTGAGCAGGTTCCGATTATAGTACTCACAACCGATGAGACGAAAAAAACTGAAGCTTTGGAACTTGGAGCAAACGGTTTCATTATGAAACCTGTAAGAAACAATGATCTTACCGAAAAGATAAACTCTATAGTTATCTAATACAAAAAAGAGGTTTACACCAAAACGTGTTTTAAAACCTCTTCCACTCTGCTTACAGCTATTATCTCAAGAGAGTCTCTGACCTCTTTTGGAATATCTTCCAAATCTCTCTCATAATTTTTTACAGGAATAAGAACTTTGCTCATATCTGCCTTATGTGCAGCGATCAGTTTCTCTCTAAGCCCGCCAATAGGCAGTACGTCCCCGCTAAGAGAAACCTCTCCCGTCATTGCAATTTCCGAACGCACTTTTTTAGAACTTAAAATCGAAGAGATAACACTAACCATAGCTATCCCAGCACTCGGCCCATCTTTTGGAGTAGCCCCGTCCGGAACATGAATATGAAGGTCATATCGTTTATATACTTCGCTGGGGTCTACTTCTATTTTATCTTCTCTTTCTTTAATAGTAAGCGGGATATTTTCCAAATTGATCTTCAATTTTTTCGTATCTATTAACGTTTTGACGACGCTATATGCAATAATTGCCGACTCTTTCATGACATCACCGAGGCTTCCGGTTAGCTGCATGGAACCTTTGCCCTTTATCCTGATGCTCTCAAGTTTTAAGACATCACCGCCAACTGCAGTCCATGCCAAACCATTCACAACTCCCACAACCGGGACTTTTGTCGTTTTCTCAATTTCAAAAACAGTTTTGTCAAAATAATCTTTTAAATTTTTAAGAGTCAAAGAAACCTTACTTATCTCAGGGTGTTCAAGTATTTCTCGCGCTATTTTTCTTGCCATATTTGCAAGACGGTGCCTAAGATTACGAACACCGGCTTCACGAGTATAACTGTGAATAAGCTCTTTTAATGCCGGTTTTGAGATACTGACTTCAGACTTTTTGAGTCCATGCTTTTTAAGCTCTTGCGGAATTAGATACCTTGATGCAATCTCATACTTCTCCTGAGGAGTATATGAACTTATTGTAATAAACTCCATTCTGTCTCGAAGCGGAGCAGGAATTCTGCCAACATCGTTTGCCGTAGCTATAAAGATGACTTTTGAGAGGTCTATATTGAAATTTAAATAATAATCTCTAAACTCCTTATTTTGCTCAGGGTCAAGTATCTCTAAGAGTGCAGCTGTAGGATCGCCTCTTCCTGTTTTGGCAACTTTGTCGATCTCATCAAGAACTACTACCGGGTTCATCTTCTTAGCATCTATAATACCTTGAACGATACGCCCCGGCATTGCACCGACATATGTTCTTCTGTGACCTCTTAGCTCGTTTACATCTTCTAACCCGCCAAGCGCGATCCTTACAAGCGGGCGCTTTAATGCTTCTGCAATAGAGTTTGCAAGCGAGGTTTTACCGACACCCGGAGGTCCTGAAAAACAGATAATAGCACCTGAATTGCTCTTTATACCTCTTAGCTCCATAAGCTCTTTTACAGCAAAAAACTCCGTTATTCTCTGTTTAGGTTTCTCCAAAGAGAAGTGGTCACGATCTAGCTGATTCTGTACATCGCTGATATGAAGTTTCTTTTTGCTCTCATCACCAAAAGGTATCTCCAAAGCCCAATCAAGATATGTTTGCGTCATAGAAGCATCAGAAGAGTCTGGGTGCATACGTGAAAATCTATCTATCTGCTTGCCTATCTCCTTGTAAGACTCTTCGCTCATCTTATCTTTTTTAGCCTCAAGTTTCTTGCGGTACTCTTCTATTTCTTCATCTCTTGAAGTATCAGTTCCAAGTTCTTTTTGTATCTGTTTTAACTGCTCTTTTAAGAAGTACTCTTTATTTACCTTCTCTATATGGCTGTGTACTTTAGAACGGATCTCTTTTTGGAGTTTGTTCGCCTCTATCTCATCAATTAGATACTCTATAAGGTCCAAAAACCTTTTCTCGGTATTTGATTCCACAAAAAGATTGTACGCCTGCTCTTTTTTAAGTTTTACCGTACTGCAGATAAGGTCTATTATACGGTTGTGGTCATGATTCTCCTCTATAGTTCTGAGCAAATCAGGAGGAAAATAATTGCTAACACCCGCTAGTGTTCTTACCTTTTCGCGCACAACTTCCAAGATGGCATCTATTTTTAGAGAGTTTACGTTCGTTGCATTAATAATCTCGACATGTGCTATAAGCGGGCTGTCTGAAACTTTATAAGCAACCTTTGCACGCGCAAGACCTTGGAAAAGAACCTTCACTCTTCCATCGGGAAGTGCTACTTTTCTCATGATAGAACCTACAACACCTGCATTGTACAGAGATTCAAAGTCTCTCTCTCCCTCGTGTGAGGGCTTTGTAGAACACACTATTACCAAAGAGCTCTCTTCTATGGCCTTTGTAGCGGCTTTTATATTACTCTCGTCGCTCAAGAAAAGCGGCGAAATCATAAAAGGGTATAAAAAAAGCTCATCTTCCGCTATTATAGGAATATCTGCCGGAAATTCGCTATAGTCACTAAGCTTCATGAGTCATCTCCTTTTTTAAATTTGTACTATCAGAAAACGGGTTTAAAAAATCGTACCAACTTGAATCATCACTCTCTTTTTGATCTTTTATTTCAAGATCCTGTTCTTTTGTCTCATCGCTTTTTGAGAACGGATTCAGCACGTCATACCAACTTGAAGAATCCTCTTCTTTAACTTCTTGTGATGTCTGCTGCTCTTGTTCGTCAACATCTGAAGCTTTATCTTCATCCTCTTCCGATATAGAGTTTCTTGAAACAACGCTTTTTGTATCAGGTATCATAAAATCATACCAGCTTGATGTTCCATCCCCTTCAAACCAAGCTCTGTACCATGGAGCAACAGCTCTGTCAACCTCTGAAGAAGCTATCCATGGCTGCGGATTTATGCCTCTGTAGTACTCGGCACTTTTTGGCTTATCCAGTCTTTCGTAGAGGTCTGAGATCTCTTCATTTAACACATACTGAGCAAGATACAGACGCACTAGCATTGTATTTACGACTTCAGCGTACATAGAGTCCGGATAGTTTAGTTTAAATTTCTCTCCCTCTGCTATAGCATCTTCTATAAGTGCCTGATCGCGTCTTGGATGCGGGAGTGCTTTATATTTTGCTTTTATCTTTAAAAACTCCGCCTCTTCTTTCTCGTTAGGCGTCGCATATCTTTTTATATACTCGTCTAAAAAGTACTCGCTTAATAAATACTCTTCATGGTACATGTGCGCAATTGCAAGTATCATAGTAGCTTCCGGAAGAAGCGGGGAACCTATGTGCTCGCCCTGCAGTGAACTATAATAGCCGTCTGCTTTTTCCAGATCTCCGCCTGATACACTTTGTGTTATCTTTGAGTACCAGTAGATTGCCGGTTTGTTATACTCTTCGATATCTTTTGAGCAGCTTGTAAAAAGAAGCGTCATAGGCAGTAGTGCAAACATAGCATAAGTTTTAAATTTCATTAAATTTTTTCCTAGTTATAAATAGGTTGATATTTTATCTAAAAGATATATAACACTCATTAAACTAGGTATATTTTATGCTTAAAGTGCTACAATTAAAAAAATATATGAGAAGGGTTTTTATGAAATTTGATATTTGCGTCCCTATTTTAGGCTTTGAAAATGTAAAACAGGTAACTTTAGAAAAGATCGATGATATTTTTATGAAGATGAAGTCTGTAGATGAAGGACATATCTCTTTTACTCTTATTGATCCTTTTGTTCTAAGAGAGTACGATTTTGAAGTTCCGGACAATATCCAAGAGATGCTCGGTATTGACAAAAATTCAAATCTTATTATATTAAACATTATTTTAATCCAAACACCTATAGAAAACTCCGTAGTAAACTTTATAGGTCCTATGATCTTCAACACGGACAATCAAAAAGCTGCACAAGTTATTATTAGCGACTCAAATGAGTACGGCGTAGCTGAGAAGATCTCAAATTTTTTGAAAAAATAACTATATTTAAAAAAATAAAAAATTATTTAATTACAGCATAAGCTTCTCAGCCTCACTAAAATCATTAAGCGCTTATTAAGTACAATTGGTAGTATAATGTAAGATTAGTAAGTCAGGCTTGTGCTTTTACTCGGAGGATCTTATGAATCTATTTCGCTCTTTTTTAATTTTTATACTTTTTACATTTTCATTAATTGCTGACACATATGATAATTATGCAGTTAGTTTAACGAATATTGGATATATCCAAACAGGCACTGTTAAAGCAAATGACATTGATCGTTTTACAATTTCAATAATAGAGAGTGGTTATTTTTCTGCTGAAGTTTCTGGAAATTCAACTGTAAAATTTGATGTTAGCACAACAGGTATGCCTGATAAGGTTACACATACATTAACATCATTTGGACCTGTATTTTATAATGCAGGTCAAACAATCTACCTAAGTTCTAGTGCACCGGGAGAAACATCAAATCAGACATATACATTAAGTCTGACTCTTAATGTCGGAAACCAAATTCCTGTAGCTGTTGATGACGCTGCTGAAACAGATGGTGTAAACCCAACAGTTATTGAGATATTATTAAACGATTATGACCTTGACGGAACTTTAAATAAAAGCTCAATAGTAGCCACAAATCCAGCAGATGGAAATATTAGTATCGACTATATTAACGGCACTATAACATATAC
>JBFEYZ010000041.1:0-12036 GCA_041561855.1 Sulfurimonas sp.
CAGAAGCAGGCCGCTTATAAAAGTACGGATATATCCCTGACATATACAAAAGATAGTTTGGAACTTTTCGCTAAAATAAACAATCTGTTTAACCAGAAAAACGGTTTGTGGGTTCAAGATGACGCTATCTATCCTATGAACTTTACAACCACTGCCACTGCAGGGTTTAAACTAAAATTCTAAGGATACTGTTTTGAGCATAAAGACTCTTTTTATACTGCTGTTTTTTACGCTCATGCTCGGTGCTAATGAGAGGATCATCTCTCTTAGCCCGTCCATCACGGAGATACTCTATGCCCTTAAAAAAGGGGATGCTTTAATCGCTACCAGTGAATATTCACTATATCCAAAAGAGGCTGGAGATCTGCCAGTGATCGGCGGATATTCAGCCCCTAACTTAGAGAAGATCATAGCACTCTCGCCTACTTTGGTCATAGGTCAGGATTTCAGTCACTCAACTTTAGAAAAACTAAAAAAATTTAAAATCAGGACTTTATCGCTAAAACTGAGTACCATCAACAATATAAAAGATTCAATCAAAACAATCGCAAAGGAACTGAGCGTAACTGCCGATGAGATTATAAAAGAGATTGACGACGCTATAAAAAATGCCCCTAAAACTGGAAAAGCGCATAGAGTAATGATAGTTTTCGGCCTTTACGAGGATTTGAGAAGCGGCATCTATATAGCAGGCAACAATATCTTTTTTAATGACATCATAAACCTCTGCGGCAATACTAACGCATACAGCACTAACCAAACTAACCAACCCGTTTTAGGTTATGAAAATGTTATAGCTCTAAACCCTGACCAGATCATCATACTGCACTCAGATGCCTCAAACGGTTCTGTCAACAAAGAAAAAGCACTCGGCGCATGGCACTCGCTTCCTACTAACGCAAGTAAAAACAGACGCATAACCGTAGTTGATGAGAGTTATATAAATATACCGTCAAACAGAGTAGCCCTTACTATAGAACGCCTCTGCAGAGAGATGAGAAGATGATAGAGCTAAAATCGCTCTCTTGCAGTTACGGCAACGACATAATCTTGCAAGATATAAACATAAATATAGAGTCTCATATCAGCATACTTGGTGCAAACGGCTCAGGAAAAAGCACGCTTGTGCGCGCCGTCTGCGCTCTTACCCCTTACAAAGGAGATGTGCGCATAGACGGTTTGGATGCAAAAGAACTCTCACTCTTGGAGATGGCAAAAACAATATCTTACATCCCCGCAAAGCTGGAAATTTACGACTCGTTTATTAGCGTGGAGGATTTTGTTCTTCTTGGAAGATTTGCCTATAAAAAAAGCTTTTTTGAGTATTCTGATAAAGACAGAGCAATAGCCACTCAAAAAATAAAGCTTCTTGGACTTGATCACCTAAAAAGACACACCCTTGCCTCTTTAAGCTCTGGAGAACAGCAACTTGCACTTATTGCCGCTGCACTTGCGCAAGAGAGCAGGATCATCATTTTTGACGAACCGACCGCAAACCTAGACCCGCATAACTCAAAAGTGATCGCGCACTACATAAAAAAGCTAAAAGAGACGCATCAGGTAGTACTGATCACACACGACCTGCATCTGGCTTGTTATATTGACAGCCCCATCGCTTTTATCAAAGATAAAAAAGTGCACCTCTACGGAAGAGATTTTTTTGACGACGAGGTTTTAAAAGAGCTCTGGGGAGTAGAGTTTTTCTCACTGGCGGTGAAGTATGGGTAAATATCTAGTTTGGTCTTTTCTTGTCTCTGTTTTTTTTCTATCTCCGTTTGTCGGTCCTGTGCCGCTTGAGATGAGGAAGATCTTAGACCTCTCTACTCTTGCATCAAATATCTTTTTTGAGCTTAGGGTGCCGCGGGTTCTGTTTGCATTTTTTGCCGGAGCCATACTCGCAATCAGCGGTCTGCTATTTCAAACACTATTTCGCAATGCTCTTATGACGCCATACACTCTTGGCATCTCAAGCGGTGCTGTTTTGGGTGCGGGAGTTGCCATCAAACTTGGACTTGGAAGCCTCTTTTTTGGCCTGACTGCCATTCACCTTTTTGGCTTTTTCGGCGCGCTCTTTAGTGTATTTTTGCTTCTTTATCTCTCAAAATTTCTGAAAAATACACACCATGAGTCGCTTCTGCTGCTTGGAATCGCTCTCTCACTCTTTTACACCTCCGCGCTAATGATCATCTTTTATCTGGGAAGTGCCATTCAAAACGATATGCTTATCCGCTTTACTATGGGCTCACTCTCGGTCATCGGATGGCAAAACCCATTCATAGCCGGTTTTATAGCTGCCTTATTAGTCACCGTTATATATATCTACCGCTTTGAGCTTCAGCTATTGGGCATTTCGGATGAGAGTGCAAAACTAAAAGGTTTGGATACAAAAAAAACTACAAGAGTGCTTCTTATGGTATCCTCTTTTGCTATCGGCACGCTTGTAAGCATTAGCGGACCTATCGGCTTTGTAGGGCTTATAACACCGCATATCGTCGCAAAACTCCACCCATCTACTGTAAATAGGCGCATCATAAAAACGGCTCTCTTTGGAGGGCTTTTTTTGGTTTTTTGTGACACAATTACAAGAGCACTCTCGACAAACAGCGAACTGCCTATCGGAATAATAACTGCGCTTATCGGCGGACCGTTTTTTATATATCTTATTATGAGGAAAAAATAGTGAATCTTTTATCAAAAACCGCTCCGCTGGAAGAGTCCATCTCAAAGATGAAAAAAGTTCTGGAAGATGTCGGTTGCAAAGTTCTTTTTTCACAAGAGAAACACCCGCTCTTAAACTGCTATTCCGTAAATCTAAGCTCTGCTGAAGCGCCCTCTCACATCTACTCAAACGGAAAAGGGGTTTTAAGCGAAGCATCAATGGCAAGCGCCTTGGGCGAATATATAGAGCGACTTCAAACAAACAACTTCTTTAGCGATTTTTATCTACCCTCCCGTAAACTCTACCCTGATGAAGCGCTCTTTGAGTTTGGGGGAGATTTTTTGGATGATGAGCTTCTAAATATTTACGATGCTAGCGGTGAACTCGGCGATGAAGATCTGCTCGACTACAACAGCGACTTTACCGATAAGATTCTTGCTCTGCCCTTTAAAAGATTTTCTGACAACAAAAGCGTATATTTTCCTCTTAACATATTAAGCAATCTATATGTAAGCAACGGTCTTGCAGCGGGCAATACGCCAAAAGAGGCGCAGATTCAGGCACTAAGCGAGATTTACGAGCGCTACGTGAAACTACAAATCATCAAAAACGGTTACTCGCTGCCTAAACTCTCGGCCGAACTTCTCGCTTCTTTTACAAAAGTATCTGCAGATGTCACAGCACTCAGAGAGAGGGGCTTCATCGTAGAAGTTCTTGACGCTTCGCTTGGCGGGAGCTTTCCTGTTACTGCCATCTCACTTATAAACCCTGAAAACTCAACGCTATTTGTCTCTTTTGGAGCGCACCCAATCTTGGAAGTAAGCCTGGAAAGAACCATGACGGAGCTTATGCAGGGACGTGATTTAAACAGCCTTGATAGTTTTGAGACTCCCACGTTTGATATGAGCATAGTTGCGGACAGCTTTAATCTGGAGTCTCACTTTGTCGACTCAAACGGAAAACTGGGGTTTGGCTTTTTAAGCTCAAAAAAGAGTTTTGAGTTTGCTCCTTGGAGATACAACGGAGAGGGTATAGATGATGAATTTGATTTTTTAACAGAGATCGCCAAAGAGATGGAAAAAGAGATATACATCAGAGAGTATGACTACCTAGGATTTTACTCATGCCAGATACTTATTCCATCAATCTCAGAAGTATATCCCGCAGAAGATCTGATCTATAATAACAAAAACAGCGGTAAAGCTATACGCGATATGGTTTTGAATTTCAGCGAATATGATCCTGAAGATATTTTAGACGAAATAGCATCGCTTGACAACTCACTCAGCATGGAGAAGTACATCGGCGTCATATTTCAAAACAACTTTACGATGGCGGAGTTTAAAGCGCAGAACTATCTCCTTTTGGGCGAGACACAGGAGGCACTAGAGCTTTTAGAGTTTGGAGAAAACAGGCTTGGTCATATTGTTGCAGAGCTTATTCACATGCATGAATCGGAACTTGATTTTGAAGAGTACAAAGAGGGACTTTATGCCGTATTCACACAGGAAATGGTTGAGAAAGCGGTGCGTATTTTAGATACGAAGGAGTTCTTTATAGATACTGCGCTTCATAACGATTACCATAATATGTTGGCATTGTACGATAAGCTGGAAGTGAAAAAAAGAGGTATGAGCATATGAGTTATATAGAGTGGTTCGAGCGACACGCCGCCAAACACAAAAATATAGTCGAGAAGCTTGTAGCACGAGGTTTAAGCGAAGATGAGATCATAGATTACTTTGATTTTGAGAATATGGTAAAAGAGGAGAACGACTTCTGCCCTCTCTACAAAGAGCCGAGAAAATGCCATGACATCAAAAAACTCAACTGCTACCTCTGCGCATGCCCGCACTTTAGATTTAACGACGATGGGATTGGAGAGTACAACGGAACAAATATAGTGAGCCGCTGCGACATAAACAATGGCTCCAAGCTTGCAGGCGGAGGAGCCATCCATCAAGACTGCTCAAAATGCACCGTACCTCATCACAGAGCCTATATAAAAAAGAAGTTTGACCTTGATTGGGAAAAAATTATGAAAGAGTGTAAAGCATAAATGAACTCACTAAGTATCTTCGGTACAAGCTCTGATGCCGGAAAATCGACACTCAGCTTCGCTCTTACCTATATTCTTCACCATCGCGGTATCAGTGTCGCTCCTTTTAAAGCCCAAAACGTCTCGAACAATTCACATGTAACGGATGAAGGAGGCGAGATAGCAATTCCCCAGCACTTTGCGGCAGAAGCAATCGGAATTAAAACCACACCTTATATGAACCCGATCTTGTTAAAGTCGGGTGCGAAAAACAGCGCACACCTTATCATTAACGGCAAAAGCGTAGGCGAAAAAGACGTTCACACCTATTACAAAGACATAAACACGCTAAAACCGGTCGTCAAAGAGGCGTTTTTAAAGCTAAAAGAGAAGCATGACGTAATTGTAGCGGAGGGAGCGGGAAGCCCGGTTGAGCTGAACCTTATGGACAAAGACCTCTCAAACATCTTTACGGCAAGCGAGTTTAAAACAAAGATAATCCTGGTTGCGGACATAGAACGCGGCGGGGTGTTCGCCTCCATCTACGGAGTACAAAAACTTCTGCCTAAAAAGCTTCGCGACAACGTCATAGGGGTTATTGTCAACAAATTTCGAGGAGATATAACTCTTTTTGACGATGGAAGAGCGATTATAGAGAAGAAGTTCGGCATTAAAGTTTTGGGTGTCGTGCCTTACAAACCATTCAATCTCGGCTTTGAAGACAGCCAGTCTATGATGAGCTACACCCAGGACAACTCAAAAGCAAAGATCAAAGCAGGCGTGATAAAACTCCCGCATATCAGCAACTTTACCGACTTTGAGCCTCTTGTGGCAGACAAAGAAGTCGAGCTCTCTTTTATATCAGATCCAAGCGAAGCCAAAGGGTGCGATCTTCTCATTTTGCCGGGGAGCAAAAGAGTCGTAGATGACTTGAGATGGCTTAGAGAGCGCGGGTTTGAAAAGATACTGACATCCAAAAAACAAAAAATAGTCGCCATCTGCGGCGGTTACGAGATGATGTTTGAAAACATTTTAGACCCCAAGGGAGTTGAGTCCGACCAAAAAAAGACCAAAGGCTTTGGGCGCATAAAGGGAGATGTGGTATTTGCCAAAGAGAAGGTAGTCAAAAAAGGGTGCTACTATCTTTTTGGAGATATGATAGAGGGTTACGAGATACACAACGGAGTTGCAAAAAAGAGGGTCGTCAAGAAGAAAAACCTCTACGCTACCTTTGTTCACGGCATCTTTGATAGCGATGAGTTCCGCTACAGACTCTTTTGCAAAATAGATGAAAACTACGAAGGCTACGACTTTAAAGAGTACAAAGCCAAAGCAATAAAAGAGTTTGCCGAGCATATTGAAAAGAACGTGGATGTGGATTTTATAGCAAAAGAGTTATCTTTTAAATAAATTCTGAAGGTTCTTATTTAGCAAAACTTTGAATAAAAGATAAAAATTGTCTTAATTAAAAATAGTACTTAAAAAACCGTAAGAAGCTTAAAAGTTAAATCGGATAAAATTTCTCTGATTTAAAAATAAAACTAGAGGGTAACGCTCTCTTACCAAAGGACAGACAATGAAAACATTGATTTTACTAATCGGATTAACACTAGGTGCTCTTCAAGCTGACAACATCGTAACTTACGATACAAAAAACGGTAGCAACACAGAAGGCATTAAGACTAACCACCCGACACAAGATCTTTACTAAGATCCGGGTTTACACCTCATCCCGCTAGCGGATGAGGCTCTTTTTTAATTTTAAAACACAAATCTCTCCACAAAACCTCACTTTTTCATTTCATTAGATAAAATTTCAGGATGAAAACAAAAAAAGCACTCTTTATCGGCGGCATCAAAAGCGGAAAATCTCTAAATGCGGAAATATACACGCTTAAAAACTCTTTGCAAAAACCTATATATCTGGCAACTACCGAGTTCATAGACGATGAGATGCAAAAGCGCATAGACGCACACAAGCTCCAAAGAAGTGCTCAGTTTGAAACTCTCGAAGAGCCTCTGAAACTCTATGAAGTCATATCAAAACAAAAAAGTGCCGTACTTGTCGAGTGTCTTAGTATCTGGATAAACAATATGCTGCATCACGGCTTTAAATTTGATGATATGAAAAAAGAATTGGAAGCCATTTTGTCACTTGATAAAACAGTTGTTTTTGTACTAAATGACGTCGGGTGCGGAATTATTCCCGACAATGCTTTGGCACGCGCGTTCATAGACATAAGCGGAAAGCTATCGCAGCTGATAGCATCTTCTTGTGACGAGGTTTACCACACTATAGCCGGCATCTCTACGAGGATAAAATGAGAAATATATTAAAAGGTCTTGCCCTCGCAATCTCAATGTTAACAACTGTTCCTTTTTTCAAGGTTCACGATTTTTATAAAGGGATAAACGGTTATGCCGTTATGTTCTATCCTCTCGTGGGCTTCTTGCTCGGTGCTCTCTTATGGGGAATATATACGCTTTTGAGTCCGCTTGCAGCCTCTGTGCATCTTGGCATTATCATATTCGCTCTCTTGGTTCTGCTGACAGGCGCGCTGCATCTTGACGGCTTTAGCGATACCATAGACGGTCTTTACGCTCCGAAAGAGAGAGCTTTGGAAGTCATGAAAGATCCGCAGGTCGGCGGGATGGGAATGATATTTAGCGTTACTTTTCTTATCTTAAAAGCATCATCTTTGGCATATTTTGAACTCTTTTATCTTCTGCCTCTTATCCTAATGCTCTCAAGACTAAACGCCGTTTTGGCAATATACCTCTATCCGTATATCAGTAAAAGCGGAATGGGAACTTTGGCAAAAGAGGAGCTTACAAAAAAGCAGATGCTGCTCGCACTTTTTTACTCATTTTTGATACTCCTGCTATATAACAAACTGCTTCTGCTTGTTAGCGCACTGTTAGTTTTGTTTGTTATAAAAAGCTTTTTCATGAAGAGATACGGCGGTTTTACAGGCGATATTTACGGTTTTACCATTGAGGTTACAGAGCTGATTCTTTTAAATACTCTGCTGTTTGGATTGCTATGAGAGTAACTCTTCTTCGTCACGCAGAGGTAGATGAGAGATATAAAAACTGCTACAACGGGCATAATGACATAGGACTCTCAAAAAACGGCGAAGCTCAAGCAAAAGAAATTGCAAAAAAGCTTGATGCATTGAAGTTTGATGCGGTTTTTTGCTCAGATCTCAGACGCGCGAAAGAGACGCTGCAATACTCTTTGCATGCAGAAGATGCCATCTACTCAGAAAGACTCAGAGAGAAGTCGTGGGGAAAACATGAAGGATTCAGTTTTGATGAGATTATCGCACAGGGCGAAATAGAGTATATAGATTTTTTACAATGGATAGACTCGCTTGACGGCGAACGCTACCAAACGTATGAAAAAAGAGTCAAAGAGTTTTTTTTCAGCTTTTTGCCTTCACTTGCAAAAGAGAACATCTTGGTAGTCACACATGCGGGAGTCATACGTATTTTACTCTCAATCATAAACGGTATAACGCTTGAAGAGGCTTTTGATATAAAAGTTGAAAACGGTTCGCTAACCATACTTGAAATATGCTAAAATAAACCAAGATTTGACAAACAAGGCCAAAAAATGGATGCTATTTTAGAATTTTTTAAAAACAGATTTGAGCAGTTAAAAAAGATTCTTGGCATAGTAGATAAAAAAGCGCCTATCTCTTTTGAACTCTCCGAATTTATGCAAGAGACCGAATCCGCACTCCAAGAACTCCCGAAAAACTATAAAAAACTCTATGAATTTGTCCCCGCTGGAGCTCACTTTTTTGTAAACAGGCAAAAAGAGCTCCAAAAGCTTGAGGACTCTTTTGCAAACTGGACTAAAAACCGTTTTGTGACCTGTGCAATTATCGGAGAAAATGGATGCGGGGTAACATCCATGCTTGATTCTTTTTTGGACACCATCCCGCAAACAGATACCATTAGAGGCGAACTTCACGACAAGATATTTACCCAAGATGATTACTTTAACTACTTCAACTCTCTCTTAGGCACTAAAAACATCGCTACAAACAAAGAGCTTATTGATCATCTAAACGATACTCAAAGCGCAAAAATAGTCATTTTAGAGAATCTTCACCATATGTTTTTAAAAAAAGTCGGTGGATTTAAGAGTATAAAGATGCTATTTGAACTAATCTCATACACTACAAAAAAAGTGCTCTGGATTGGTGTTTTCACTCCAGAGACATGGAGTTATCTTGACAAAACGATCTCTATCTCAAACTACTTTACAAGTGGAATAATTATGGAGCCGCTAGACAAAGAGAACATACAAGAGATAATCTTTAAACGCAATGAGTATGAAAATATAAAAATAGAGTTTCTTCCAAAAGATGAGAGCCTAAAAAGCATGACATTTGAGAAGCTTGAAGACGATGAAAAACAGGCTTTTTTGAGTGAGAAGTTTTTTAAGCAACTGCACAAACTCTCAAACGGAAATATCTCTCTTGCTATGCTCTACTGGGTACGCGCAATCGAGAAGATCGATGAAAAGTTTGTTTATGTAAGAGGGATTGACGATCTTGATTACTCTTTTATTAAAAACCTCTCCTATGAAGCTCTTTTTGCACTTCAAGCACTCATACTTCATGACGGACTTACTTTGAATGACTTCTCTATCGTTATGAATGAACCGCACGAGGAGTGCCGAAAGATGCTTATGCCTATGCTTGAAAAGGGTCTTCTGATACAGCCGCGTAAAAAATTCAACATAAATCCGGCGATCTACAAGCATATACACGACCATCTCTCGTCTAAAAACTATATTCATTAACAAGGTACTGATATGAAATTTATAACTCTCTTTCTTTTTGCCTTTTGTGTGCAGATGCTATACGCTATTGACATATTGCCAAATGATGTCTCATCTAAAGTTGACCCTATAGATTTTTTTGTAATATTTTCTCTCTCAAAAATTCTTTGGACGCTGCTCTTTTTTGTTATTGCCTATATATTCATAACTCTCTTGACAAAAATATTGGTATTTTTTGCAGAAAAGAGCGCTAGAGCGAGAATACCTATAAAAGGGTTTGTTCCAATCCTTAGAATCGCTCTTTGGACGCTCTTTATAATAGCAATTATGAAGATAGTATATAACCCTCCAAAAGAGATGCTTCTGACGGCTTTAGCTTCTGTTGCGATTGCCGTTGGTTTTGCGACTCAAGATCTGCTGAAAAATATATTCGGCGGGATAATGCTGCTTTTTGACCGTCCTTTTAAAGTTGGGGACAAGATAAAAGTAGGAAACAACTACGGTGAGGTTATAAATATCGGACTTCTCACAACACGCATAGTAACTCCGGACGATTCTACGGTTGTTGTTCCAAATATGGAGCTTATGAACACACATGTGTCAAACTCCAACTCAGGCGAACTCTACTGTCAAGTAGTCGCAAATATTACACTCCCCATCGATGCACCCACGGACAAGATCCGTAAAATTGCCATTGAAGCGGCGCAGGTTTCAAGATATATCTATCTAAATAAACCTATTGCTGTACTTTTTACAAATAAGATGAACGAACAAAGATCTTTTTTAGAGATGCAGCTAAAGGCTTATGTGATGGATATTCGCTATGAATTTTTATTTAAGAGTGATATAACGGAAATTGTTATGAAAGAGCTTCTCGCTCAGGGACTTATCAACAAGGATGATCTAGATTAATGAACACGTACAACATATTTACAAACGAGCCAGACACTCTTCCAAGCGACAAAGCTGACTTTTTGCTGGCGGCATCCGTTACAAAGACTTGTGAGATAGAGGGCATAACACAAGCGGGAATACCCGGAATGATCCCTCTGACTCCGACACTTGATGCCGAATTTATTATTAACCAGAGAGTTTTCTCTTTGGACGAAATCGCAGAGACTCCAACAGGCGTGCCTACACCCGCAATAATCACAAGAGCGGTACACAACCTCTCACCGTTTAGTACAGTTGAGATTCTTGATCTGGGGCTTAGTAAAACGCCGCAAAACTCAATATGCCACAGTTTTGGTATATCGCCATCAAACTCCATCGCAGAAGGGGCAAACATAGACGCAAGAGCCGTCTTTGAAAAAGGTTTAAAAGCAGGGGAGAGTTACGAACTTAGAGGGAACTATCTTATTTTAGGAGAGTCCACACCAAGCGGTACGACAACGGCGGCTGCAACTGCCTTGGCTCTTGGGTATGAGTGCAGAGATAAATTTTCTTCAAGCTTTTTAAATATACCAAAGGGCATAAAAGATAAGACAATTGATAAAGCTCTCTCTTTGATAAACGATGAGATGAGCAGTTTTGAAAAACTCTCACAGGTCGGCGACAATATGCTTATCTTCTGTGCAGGATTTTTGATGAGCGCTTCAAGAAGATTTCACGTCGTTCTTGCGGGCGGAACTCAGATGGCGGCTTGTCTGTTGGTAGCGGACAAGCTGAGAGAAGATGTTTTGATGAGAGTAAAAGATGAGAACATAACTTTGGCTACTACCTCTTGGGTGGCGAATGATAAAAACTCCGATATTTCCTATATTCTATCACTTCTAAGCTACAAACCGCATGCCGTATATACGACCTTTTCGTTTGAAAAGACAACTATTCCTCTACTAAAAAAGTATGACGAAGGCGAAGCGAAAGAGGGAGTCGGTGCCGGAGCCGCATTGGCTTACGCCAATGCAAAAGAGGTGAGTGGTGATAAACTTTTAGAGGAGATAGAGCATATCATCTACTCTATGTAGATGCAGAAAATTGATTTTATTCAATACCAAAAAATTAAAATATGCTACAATACTTTTAATGATAATTTACTTTTTCAAACTAAGGAATCTTAAAGTATGAGACTGGATTTAAAGGCAAGATTACTTTTCTTACTGATAGTTCCGCTATTTTTCGTAATACTGTTATCATCTATGATTTTGCTTGAAATATATGATGACAAAAAAAATCTTGAATTTACCAAACACCATATACTTGAAGCAGAGACAATATCCAAAGTAGTACACTATATGCAGATAGAGAGAGGTGTTACCTCCGGACTTATCGCAAGTGGAAATCCAGACGTTAACAATGAAATGCTCTTGGAGGCAAAAGAAAACCTAAATCGTGCCATTAAGGATGCGAGAGAGATAATATCCAAGTGTACGGTTTGCAGAAACAATGTAGATACCCTCTCCCATCTTGATAAAATCAGACTAAGAAACAACGGCAATCTTCTTAGTCTTTCAACGATTAACGCAAGAGCTTACTACACAAAAAATATCTCATTTTTCCTTGACCTTATAAAATCCACTCCTGCGCAGATGGACGACCTGGAGA
>JBFEYZ010000042.1:0-11797 GCA_041561855.1 Sulfurimonas sp.
CGATCTCAAGCAGTTCATCTATCTTCGCATCTATCTCATCAAAAGTAAGTACATAGGCATCCGCATCTTTTTCATGTCTGTAAAATGCGCAAAATTTACAATCAACCCAGCAGATGTTCGTATAGTTTATATTTCTGTCAACTACAAAAGTGGTGATATTGTCTGGATGAAGCTCTTTTTTGCGCTCCGTTGCCATTCGCCCCAGCTCTTTTAGATCCGCATTTTTTATGAGATCAAGAGCCTCTTCTTTTGTCAATCTTTTCATTTTTTACTTATCTTTTGAAACTGCGTCTAGAACACCGTTAATAAACTTCGGCGACTGCTCCGTTCCAAATGCTTTCGTTATCTCTACAGCTTCATTTATCACCACCGCAGAGTCAAGTTCGCCGTAAAGTATCTCATAAGTCGCAAGTCTGAGCGTTGCTCTCTCGATAGCTCCAAGACGTTCAAAATCCCAATCTACTAAATGTTTTATAATAGCTTCATCTATGGATTTTAGATTTTGCATAACACCCTCGTAAAGAGTAAGTGCGAAATCTCTCTGTTTGTTTCTGATCTTCTTCTCTTCTAAAATCTCATCGGTATGCTCTGCAATATTGCCGTTGCCCAGATCAAATGCGTACAGTAAACTCACAACCGCCATTCTGGCTTGATGTCTAGTGGCCATGATTATAGATTCTCATACAAATCTAGCATCTCAATAACGGTTGTCATTGCTTCAAAGCCTTTGTTCCCAGCTTTTGTACCGGCTCTCTCTATAGCCTGTTCGATCGTATCAGTGGTCAAAAGTCCGAAAGATACCGGTTTTTGATATTTTAGGCTCATTGTAGCGATCCCTTTTGTTGCCTCAGCCGAGACATAGTCAAAATGAGGAGTAGCTCCGCGGATAACTGCACCCAAAGCACAGATTGCATCATATTTACCACTTGCTAAAAGCTGGTCTACTATCATCGGAAGCTCAAATGCACCAGGAACCAAAACATGTGTCAGATCTGCGTCATCTCCGCCATGGCGGGCAAATGCATCCTTTGCACCCTCTACAAGTCTGTCCACTATAAAATGGTTCCATCTAGTGCTTACTATTGCTATTTTCTTACCGTTTACTACTTTTAATTGACCTTCAATTAACTTCATTTATATCTCCTGTATCTTTTTAATTTTATTTATTAGAGTCTCTAGCTCGTCTAGTTTTATCATATTTGGACCATCACTCAGGGCAATACTTGGGTCAAAATGTGTCTCAAAAAAGAAACCGTCAACTCCTACGGCAGCAGCCGCACTTGCCAAATACGGAACCATAGTTCTGTCTCCGCCCGTTTTCCCGCCGAGTGCACCAGGAGCTTGAACAGAGTGAGTTGCATCAAAAATAGTCGGTGCAAACTCTCTCATGATAACAAGCGAACGCATATCTACGACGATATTCCCGTAACCAAATGATGAGCCTCGCTCACACAGATAGACTCCGTGTTTTTGAGAAGCCTCATAACTCACTTCATCACAGCCGCGTGTTTTTAGCACTTTTGCCACAGAGTATTTCATATCGGGCGGATTTATAAACTGCCCTTTTTTGATATTTACCTCCTTACTCGTCTTTGCACAAGCAACAAGCAGGTCTGTTTGACGGCATAAAAATGCCGGGATTTGCAGCATATCGACAACTTCGGCAACAGCAGGAACTTGATGTGACTCATGAACATCCGTTACAACTTTATAACCAAAATCATTTTTTACCTTCTCTAAAATTCTAAGCCCTTCATCTATCCCCAAACCGCGAAAACTATCGAGTGATGTACGATTTGCTTTGTCAAAACTTGATTTAAAATAAAAATCGATTGTCTTGTCGTTTTGATAAATTTCTAGTGCCTTAGCGATTTTAAAAATATTCTCTTCGCTCTCTATGACGCATGGTCCGGCGAGTAATTTCATCTGTTTGCCTTATAAAAAATAGGAAGTGATTATAGCATAATGAGTTTAATGTAAAATCATTTTGCTTTTGCTACCATAATTCCTGCCGCTACTATCAAAGCGATTCCGCAAGCCGTTAAAAAGCTTGGAAGCGTATCACCGAGCATAACTCCGACCAAAATCGCAAATACTATATTTGTATAGCTTACCGCACCGATGATTCCGGCTTTTGTCTCTCCGTAGGCTTTCGTCATATAATATTGAGAGAGCGTTCCCAGAACTCCCAGTCCAATGACATAGAGCCACACAACCCCGCTTGGAATAACGAACTCTCCCATCATAAAATCTAGCTCAGCTATATAAAAATAGTGTGAAAGTATAAAAAGCAGTATCGGTCCTACAGTGCCTACAAGTGTAAATGAGAGAACTATCATCCTCGTATCGTAATATTTTCTAAGCTCTCTGACAGACGTGTACGCAAGTGCGGCTCCAACTCCGCTAAAGATACCTAGCAGGTCATATTTGCTAAAGCCGATTCCGCTTGGCTGAGCTATAAGAACTATACCTAAAAAACCGATAAACACCGCAATCCAAGAGCTTAACGAAAGCTTTTCACTTAAAAAAAGCCATGCAAATATTGCCGTAAAAATAGGTGCCGTTTTTGAGTATGTCACCGCATCTCCAAGAGGAATATGGGCAATATTATAAAAGTATGCCAAAAGTGCCAAGAATCCCATCATACCTCTGAAAAAAAGCAAAAGAGGTTTGCCCCCTTTGCTTATCATCGGAGTTTTATAGAGAGCATAACCTATAAAAACAACACCGAATATATTTCTAAAAAACACTACTTCCAGCGAACTCATATGCTCAGAAGCGAGTTTTGCAAATGCACCCATAATCGCAAACAAAAATGATGCAAAGAGCATATATTTAACGCCGTTATCTAATTCTTTTATTTTTTTCATGGACGAAAGTATACCAAGCTTTTTTAGGTTATAATATCTTATATAATGAAGGAAGTTGTATGTCACTACGAGTTATGACTCTTTTAATCTGTCCATTTCTAGCCGTTTTTACGATGGCTCAGGAGACTACAACCAATAAAACAGTTGATCAATACATAGATGAGAAACACAAACAATTCTCAGATTATGTTGTTAAAGTTTTTGACAATATAGACGGCAGTATCAGCCGCTGGGTTCAAGAATCGGATGACAATGCTACAGGTGAAGACGAAGCAATTACAAATATAGATAAATTCTTTAAAGACGAAAAATTTATAGAAGAGACCGAGAGAAGTTTTTTGCGGATACGTCTAGGTGCCGAACTGCAGTCAAAAGCTGATGAAGATTATAATTATAAAATAAGAGCGCAAATACCTCTTAACAGAACAAAAAAAAGCTTTCAGCTTTTTATTGAAGATGTTGAAAAAAGCTACTCTGAGTCAGAGGCTCCAATAGAGAATAAAGAGACAAGCACTGCAGTCGGTATCAACTTTTTTGCTCCAATATATAAAGATATAAAATCAAAATACTCTATAGGGATCAGCAGCTTAACGCCTTATGCAAAAGCAAGGTACTCTAAGGATTTCAAAGTTGGCAACTGGGTTATTCAGCCAACTCAGCAGTTTAAATACTCCATCAAAACAGAGTGGAGCGAGGAGACTAATCTCTACTTCAACAGGGCACTCGATGAAAACTCTCTTTTTAGAACAACGCTGCATCGTAAAACACAATCGCATATTGACGGATTTGATTATGCCGTTGCTTTCTCATACTATCTGACACTCTCAAACAAGAAAGGTTTTAGCATCTCGCAGCAATTTTGGGGAAACTCAAAATATAAGTGCGAAGTAGCACCACAAGACTACAACGGCATAAGCAACTACTCTACTTTTATATCGTGGCGTCAAAATATTTTTAAACAGTGGATCTCGCTAGAACTTGGACCTGGTATAAGTTTTCACAGGCAGTATGAATATGAGCCGAATTACGTATTTCAGTTTAATGTTGATTTTTATTTTGGAAATATTTAAATAGATTCTATACTATAATTTCATATTATAATAAAATATAAAATTTGATATAATATGTCAACATTTGGAGGAGTTTTTTATGAGATATATTTTAATACTTTTTTTACTTATAAGCTCTGTTTTTTCAAAAGATATTTCGACGCGCTATGACGTGCATGTAAGCCTTTTAGGCAATGTAGGCTATGCAGATGTAACGCTAAGAGAATCAGGCGATACTTATGAGATAAAACTTGTAGCAAACACTATCGGTGTTGCGGCTACACTTTTAAAAGACAGGGTTGAAACTTTCACAAGCAGAGGCAGAGTTGTTGATAACAAATATGTTCCAGATATTTTTATAGCATCAAAGGTGACGACAAAAAGATCAAGAGTCCAGACCTACTACTTTGATCATGAAAAAAAAGAGATAAAACTTATAGAAGAAAAAACAAAACTGGTAAGCAAAACAAGATTTGATCCGAATGATTTTCAACTCATATACGAAGAGGTAAGCGAAAACTCTGTTGATGAGACAATTTTAGATGTTTACAAAGATGCAGACGTTCTGAGCTCATATCTCAATACAAAAACTACCTGCAGCTCCGAACAAAAATATTACAAACTTGTAGCAGTTGGCGCGCATGATGAAGAGAACAACATAACGGTCTCTTGTTTAAAAGGTTTGGAGAGAGAAGATGCGATAATCAATTTTTCCGAGGGCATCCAAGATATATACAACCTAAACGTAGAACCATTTGACAAAGATGACGAAATAGTCGACGTACTTGTAGCATTTGATAATGACGGACTTTTAAAAGAGGCGCTTTTGGGCGAAATATTCTGGGTAGGAAAAATCACCGCAAAAAGAGTCTACCATAAGATCAGCAGCAACTAACCACTACTAAACTCAAAGGACAATGATGGGAAACATAATAGTACTGGCTCTAATAGCCGCATTTTTTTACTGGATATTTAAGAGCTACTCAAGATATACCGCCTATTCGCAAGAGGCATTTAAGAACTTCTCTATCTCCAAAGAGTCCCTGCAAAACAGCGAGCTTGGTCTCTTTGTCGCTCTTGTCGCTAAAGTAGCCAAAGCAGACGGCAGAGTAGATGCTCTGGAGGCGGAACTTATAGGGATAATGTTTGACGACATCTCAGCAGTTTTTCCACAGCCGCAAAAAACAAAAGATATACTAAAAGAGATATTTAACGAACACAAAAACCGCTCAGACGACCTAAGAGAGATCGCCCATACTTTAGGAAGAGCAATCAAAAGAGATAGAGCTAAACAACACCAGTTTATGGGATTTTTGATCCAACTTGCCTTTGTCGACGGAGAGGTTAGCAGAAGCGAAGAGGATGTTTTAGCCTCAATTGCCGAAGCATTTGAATTTGACCCTAATACTTATCATTCGATGTTTGACCAGTTTGAGAAGATGGTTAATAATATAAGACCAAAAGCAAATATAGGCGACGCATACAAGCTCCTGGGAGTAAGCGAGAGCGACAGCATGGATGTGATAAAAAAGGCATACAGAAAACTAATACGCGAGTACCATCCAGATATAATAAAATCTCAGGGCAAAGACGATGCATATATGCAAGAAGCGACGGCTAAGACACAGGAGATAAACCAAGCGTATGAAATGATAAAGACGCACAGAAAATAATGAGAGTTATCTTTACTGCTATTTTTTTACAATCTTTTTTGCTTGCAAATGATATTAGCTCACTTCTTTTTCATGGCAATTGTGTCACTTGCCACCACGAGACAAAGACCATCTCGGCTCCATCAGCCACAGAGATTAGAACAAGGTACAAGGATGCTTTTAAAAACAAAGAAGAGTTTGTATTATATATGACAGGATGGGTTCTTAATCCATCTTATGACGGCTCACTAATGCACGATGCTATAAAAAAACACGGTCTTATGCCAGAACTTGGCTTTGATGAAGAGACGCTTAAAACAGTATGTGAATATATCTATGAAACAGACTTTAAAGAAGAGGAGAGAACTCATCCAAAAAGATAACCATATTCTATGCTAAAAAATCTCTCTCCCAAAAAAAGTCGATCCATCCATCTGCTTCATTTATCCAAAAATGAGGCTCGTAAACAGAGGTTTTTTTATAAAAAAGAGTACATGAAACAAACTCTATATCCTCATATTTTTTTTCCAAATAATCCATAACAGCCTTTAGCGTATCTCCGCTGTCTGCAATATCATCTACTACGAGCACCTTTTTTAATCCATCAAGATGACATGTGTCAAAAACTTCCAGTTTATCTCTCTTGACGCTCTTGTCATAAAGCTCAGTTCTTATACTTTGAACCTGACGAATATCAAGTCCCTCTGCCATAGCATGAGAGAGCGTCAACCCTCCTCTAGCAACGGCTACTATTGCCCCAAAATTTGAATCTTTGACTCTTTGTATCAAAGATAGCGTATCGATTTTAAAATCTTCGTAACTGTAATATTTCATGCGCGTATTATACAATGTAAGAAGCAAAATATAATAAATATCATTTAAGATTAAAACTGATACAATGATTTCAGAAAAAAAAGGAGATCGAGAAATGATCAAAACTGTTTCATCAATTTTAGTAGCAGGCTTATTATTATCCCTAGTTAGCGGGTGTAGCAAAGATGCTAAACCAGAAGAGAGAAGTGTAGATTTCGCTTGTAAACAAGAAGGTGTTAACGCTCCAAAGTGGACATGTATTCCTGATGCAGAGGGTGCTTATGCAGGTATAGGTATAGCCGAGAAAAGTGCGGCTGGAATGGATCACATGAGAAGAGTAGCAATGGCAAATGGGCGTTCAGACTTAGCTCAGCAAATAGAGTCTCAGGTTAAAGACAAAATTACGATCTATACCGGAACAACCGGTGTCGGTGGGACAGAGACAGTAGATAAAGCGATAGAGACAGTAACAAAACAGGTTGCAAAAGTGGATCTTGTCGGTTCTAAAGCCGTTGATATGTGGACTGCTCCATCAGGCGCTATATATATGCTTGTGACAGTATCCAAAGACTCTGCAAATGAACAGATTCAAAATAACATCAGAACAAGTTTTAAAAACGATCAAGCACTCTGGCAACAGTTTAAAGCTAAAAATGCTTTGGAAGAGTTGGAAAAAGAGTTCTCTGACGACTAGTATCTGCATAACTCTAAAGGGGCAAAATGCCCCTGTATCCTCACAATCTTCCCTATATAGACTTCGCTTTGTTTTATAAATCTAAAATAACTCTTATATTTCGCTATAATTGCAAATAAACTACAAATTTAACTTTCTTCACTTAGGTAACAAATATGAAAAAAATCGCCATTATCGGCCGTCCAAATGTTGGCAAAAGCTCTCTTTTTAACAGACTTGTCAAAAAAAGAGATGCTATAACATCAGATATAGCAGGAACAACCAGAGATGTTAAAAGAAGAGATGTCATCATCATGAACAAAGAAGCTCTGCTGTTAGACACTGGCGGACTTGACCAAGGGTGTGAACTCTTTGACAAAATAAAAGAAAAATCACTAGAAGCTGCTAAAAAAGCAGACATCATTCTATATATGGTAGATGGAAAAAGCATCCCGGAAGAGGATGATAAAAAATTATTCTACGAACTTCAGACACTGGGCAAGGATGTAGCTTTAGTCGTAAACAAAATAGATAACGACAAGATGAAAGATAATCTTTGGGACTTTTACGAGTTTGGCACTGACGCCATATTCGGCATATCCGTTGCACACAACAGAAGCATAGTTCCTCTTCTTGAGTGGCTTTACGACAGGATTCCGGATTCTGACATTATAAAAAATGAAGAAGATGAAGATGATGTAAATCTCGTCGAAGAGGATGAGAGCGAATTTGAGTTTGATGAGCAGAGTGAAGAAGATGAAGATGACGGATTTTTCTATACTGATGAAGACGAAGAAGAGGATTTTGAAGATGACTCCATATTTGCACAAAACGACAAGATAAAAGAGTTTGACGAGAATGATATAAACCATATAAAGATCTCTATTATCGGGCGTACAAACGTCGGAAAAAGCTCACTTTTAAATGCCTTACTCGGCGAAGAGCGCTCTGTAGTAAGCTCTGTGGCAGGAACTACGATCGATCCGATTGACGAGAGTATCGACTACAAAGGCAAACAGCTTACATTTGTAGATACTGCAGGACTAAGACGCCGCGGAAAGATAGTCGGCATCGAGAAATTTGCTCTCATGCGTACAAAAGAGATGCTTGAGAACTCAAATATGGCTCTTGTGGTACTTGATGCAAGCGAGCCGTTTTTGGATCTTGACGAAAAAATAGCAGGTCTGGTTGACAGCAACCGCCTTGCATGTATCATTGTTTTAAACAAATGGGACATAGCAGCAAGAGAAGATTATGACAAGATCATTCAAGAGGTAAGAGACAGGTTTAAATTTCTTGCCTATGCACCTATCATAACACTCTCTGCAAAATCTCATAAAAGAGTCGACAAGCTACATGACATGATCTTAGAGATAAACGAAAACTACTCTCAGCGTATTAAGACATCCGAACTTAATGAAGTTTTAGAAAAAGCGATGAGAAAGCATCATCTCCCATCTATGCACGGGCAGATAATAAAAATATACTATGCGACACAGTACGAGACAAGACCTCCAAAGATCGCCATTGTCATGAATAAGCCACGCGGTCTTCACTTTACATATAGAAGATATTTGACAAACAAACTGAGAGAGGCTTTTAGTTTTAGCGGAACGCCTGTTTTGTTTAAGGCTAAAAAACGCGGGGAGAAATAAAAAGGGGAAACCCCTTTTTAAAACGGTTTAATTATTACCATTGCTACTATAATGAGAAGCAGCAGCGTAGGAACTTCATTGTAAGCTCTGAAAAATTTTCCACTTTTTGTACATTCATCGTTTAAAAACTTCACTCTAAAATATCCGAGTGAAAAGAAAAAAGCTATCAAGATAAGTACAAAAAAGATCTTTGCATGCAGCCAGCCGTTTCCACTGAAGCCAAGCTCATAGGCAAGATAAGCACCGCTTAAAACGGTAGCCCACATTGCCGGGACCCCTATATATTTATAGATTTTCATCTCCATAACTTTTACTACTTCTACAAATCCCTCATTTTGAATATTTTCTGCATGATATACAAATAGACGCGGCATATAGAAAAGCACCGCGTACCAAGAGATGAAAGATAGTATATGGAACCAGACAACCCAGCTGTACATAACTACTCTTCTACTACTACTTCCATATCTTTAATAGAAGCCGCCTTATGTGAAACTATTCTGTCATGTAAACGGCGAAGCGCTTTTGTTGCTCTCTCAATCGCAAGATCAATTGCAGTATCAAGATCTTCGTCACTCTGGTTTATAACAACAGGCTGTGCATGAGCTATATGAATATCAAACTCTACGCTAACCCCCTTTTTTTCACTTCTTAGATTTACGTTTACGGTAGTAATATCAAGCGAGTACTTTTTAAAAGCTTCCATAGCAGCTTCTATATGAGATCTTGTAGTCGCGTGTAGAGATACATCTTTTGCGTGAATTTGTACATTCATCTTTAATCCTTTATGTTAGTAGTTTTAGCTACTCTATGTATCTTTATGGTAGCGAAATAAAGCTAAAATATGTATAATGTCAAAATAAAATTTATAAAGTTTCGGAGTAGATATATGAGAGTTTTGACAGGAATTCAGCCATCGGGAGATTTACACATCGGAAACTATTTCGGATCGATAAAACAGATGGTAGAAGCTCAGTCACAAAATCAAACATTTATGTTTATAGCAAACTATCATGCAATGACCAGTGTAAGCGACGGCAAACGTCTCAGTGAACTTACAATGCAGTGTGCAACCGACTTTTTAGCTCTTGGAATTGATCCCCAAAAGTCTGTTTTTTGGGTTCAATCCGATGTAAAAGAGGTGCTTGAATTATACTGGGTACTATCCTCTTTCTCTCCTATGGGTCTTTTAGAGCGTGCGCATAGCTACAAAGACAAGACTGCAAAAGGAATTGCAGCAAACCACTCTCTTTTTTCATACCCTGTTTTGATGGCTGCGGACATTCTTCTTTTTAACTCCGAAATTGTCCCTGTAGGCAAAGATCAGATACAACACGTTGAGATCGCCCGAGATATAGCCATTAAATTCAACAACCAGTATGGAGAGATATTGACTATACCGGAGTTTAAAGTTCAAGAAGAAGTGCAAACTGTTCCAGGTATAGACGGACAGAAGATGTCAAAGAGTTATAAAAACGTGGTAAATATCTTTGGTGACGAAAAGAGCCAGTTAAAGACAATCAAAAAAATAGTTACCGAAAATGTAGCTATGGAAGAGCCAAAAGAGTATGAAACATGTAACGTCTACAACATGGCAAAACTCTTTTTAGAGGGCGATAACTTAAAAGCACTTCAAGATAGATACAAAAAAGGCGGTGAAGGACACGGTCACTTTAAGATATATCTTGCAGAAGTAATGTGGGAGTATTTTAAGGATTTTAGAGAAAAACGCGAATACTTTGAAGCTCATCAAGACGAAGTAAGGGATATTTTAAATATGGGTGCAATCAAGGCAAGAGAGGCGGCACTTCCTACCATAGAAAAGATAAGAAGCGCTACCGGAATAAAATACTAGTTTAAAGATATCGACTTAGATACTATAAAGAACTTTTGCGACCATATAGGCTCACTCAAATCAAGCAAAGAGCGGACCTCGTCGTTTACCAGACGATAATAGAGTGTCACCTCAACCTTGTCTGCCCCTCTTTGAGTAGAAGCTTTTAAGACTTTTTTTCCCTTGGCAGGAACACTTAAATCATCTGAAGAGCTAACTGCAAGATGTGGAATTGTTGCTTTTCCTCTTTTGTCTTTATAGTGAGTGGTCAAAGAGATCGCTTTTGTTTCTAAAACCTCATTATTCTTTTTAAAAACAAGCTCTGCCATTATCTCTCTTGAACCAAATCCGCTAGGTATATTGTGTGGATTTGGATTTAATATAGATACAAAGACCTCTTTTTTCTTCTGTTCTACTCTTAAATCAAGTGCACCTTCCCACATAGTATCTATATGTGCACCGGGGAATGCATGCCCTCTTACTTCTCTCTCTTTTGGTTTTCCGTTATCTGTTCTTAAAGTTGCGGCCACACCCTGTTTCTTGGACCCCATATGACAATCAACGCAAAGCTTTCCATCCTCGTCATACTCTTTTTCCATATTTACAAAAACAAAATCGGAAACTGATCTGTCGTTTGCATGGCATACGAAACAAAGTTTGTTCGGGTTTTTGTCCATATACTCTCTATGCTCTACTTTATGATACGGAGACTTTGCATCTTCAAAAGGTCCGACCATAACACCGGACTTTGTCCACTCTATACGGTTTATTCCTCTAGCCGTCTCATCTTTATCCGAGTATATTGCACCTATATTATGACAAACTACGCAGTTGATACCTTCGCTTATGGCATCACTTCCTAAAGCTTTTTCAACTTCTGAGTCTTTATCAAATCCCATTACGGCTAAAATCTCATGTTCAATATCCGTACTTGTAACGGATATTCTAGGATTATGGCACGTTGCACACTGAACCTGTACGCCACTTAAACTTTTTCTTGTTTTTTTGCTCACATAATCCGTGGTCGCTCTGAAGTACTCATTGTTTTCATAATGGCTTTTTGCATGCCAAGACTGCTCCCATTCCTTAACTATATGAAGGTGGCATGATTTACATTTTGAAGAGTCTTTAAATCTATCGTCTACCTCAACAGGTTTTGCTCCAAATAGAGCCGTTGACAATATAGCGGTAATAATTAATAATTTTTTCAATAATCTATCCTCTTTTTATATCTAACCAGACCATCAAACC
>JBFEYZ010000043.1:0-11766 GCA_041561855.1 Sulfurimonas sp.
TTCGTGATATACAGCATTAATTATCTCAGGAAGATCATTGAATGATGCAGGAACGTGAATTCCAACCTCTTTCATAGCTTTGTTTTTAGCTTCAGCAGTTTCCATATCGCCGTTTGCAGATGCGCCAGCGTGACCGAATTGCACACCGCTGTCATAATATTTAGCGATTGTACCGATACACCATGCGATAATAGGCTTTTTGATTTTTCCACTTTTTACAGCTTCAATAACTTTGTACTCTTCAGTTCCGCCTACTTCACCTAGAAGCAACATATATTTTACTTCAGGATTTGCTTCCATTCTTAAAAGATTGTCAATGAAAACCGAACCAACAAATCTGTCTCCACCGATAGCGACACCTTCAGCGATACCGTCTGCATTGATAGCGATGATGTTTGAGAGTTCATTAAACAGACCGCCTGAACGAGTGACAAGTCCGCATGAACCAGCACGATGAAGCTTAGACTGAACTATATTTTCGATAGTTCCGCCGATGTTTGCGATTTTAAATGCACCAGGAGCGATTCCACCTACAGTAGCAGGCCCGATAACGATTACGTTTTGAGCTTTTGCAGTTGCGTTCATCTTACGTGCAAGTCTTTCAGGAATACCCTCTGCAGTAACCATAATAGATTTGAATCCACCTATCTCCAACGCTTCCATTGTTACATCATAAGCAGTTCTAAAAGATGCAAAGTTTAAAAGCACGTCAGCTTGCGGCTGCGCTGCTTTTGCTTCTGCAGTACTTTTATATAGAGGGATCATAACCTCATCAGGTCCATAAAAGAACTTCTCAAATTTAGAGCTGCTTGTAGGTGCTACAATACCCGCTACCGAAGGTTTTGTTCTTTTTATTGTATAGTCGTAATCAAGCATTCTCTGAATAGCACTTGCGTTGTTATTCCAAAAAATCGCCTGTGTGTCTCTTGTGTATAATTGCGCCATCTCTAATCCTTACTTTGTTAATGCCATACGAACGATGTCCGTAACATGCGTCTCAGGTCCGTAAACTTCAATATAAAGTCCTAGTCTATCCGCCGCCTCTTTTATATCTTTTAGACCTTTTTCATAGTTCGGTCCGCCGCGTCTTACATATATCTTGATGCCGACATCTTTCATCTTGTCTGCATAGTTGTCAAATGCTTGAATGATACCCGTAAAAGTCTTTGCAACATCAGTAAAGTTTGCAATAGCACCACCGATAATAAGAACTTTGTCTCTGCCTTTAGCATCTTTGCTTCTTGTCATAAGATCAAGAATAGTTTCAGCATAAAACTTTGTCTCACTAGTAGTAGGTCCACCTGAGTATTCACCGTAGTTAGCAAGATCTTCAATACCTGCCAAGTCAGCGATAGTATCAGCATAAACAACTGAAGCACCGCCTCCTGCAACCATCGTCCAAACTCTTGCTTCAGGTTTTAAGATAGTTAATTTTAAAGAAGCGCCCGACTTGCTGTCTGCATCTTCAATAGCTAAAACTTCAGGAGACTTCTCTTCCATTCCGAATGATGTAGGATACTCAACATTACCCCACTGCTCTCTCATCATGAATCCCGCGGTGTCGTCAAGTTTTGCAACCATATCCAGAAGCTCTACTTTTTTGCCTTGAAGAACAAACGGATTGATCTCTAAGTATGCAAAGTTTAACTCTCTGTAAGCTTTAAAGAAACCTATTGCAAACTCTGCAAATGCTTCTTTATCATTTTTTGCAACATCTTTTGGAATATTTTTTCTGATCTTATCAGCAATTTCATCTTCAGTCGCAGTGATCGGGAAAGCTACTTCTACAACTTTATCCCAGTTCTCTTCAACCTCCATACCACCTTCTGCCGACATATAAAGGACATCATCATCTCCTACACATGTTGCAGAGATGTAGTACTCTTCTTCCAGAGAGTGTGGAGTAAACGGCTCAACGATAAAATGAGTGAGCATATCAACTTTTGCTTCGCCTGTCGGAGTGTCGCCTTCAAATGAAAAATGAACCGATTGTTTTGCGGAAGATTTTTCATCAATCCAAGATGCTGCTTTTGCTAAAGATACATCGCCAGGTTTAGAGTCTTTAAACAGAACCAAACCATTCTTTCCTCTTTTACCAAATAGCATATCTGGTTTAGCAACTAATGCTTTTTCTTTTAACCATGATTTCTCTTTTGCAACTTTAGTAAGTTCTGATCCGTTTTGAACCATAACCGTTTCGTATGCGTAAGTAAAACCTGGAAAATACTTATCCCAATGCTTAGCCAAAATTGACTTTGCGTCAAATTCTCTAATCGCTTTTTGAGCCATTGCAACTCCCTGTTTTTAATATTTATGAAATATTATCACATGTAAACCAATCTGGCGCTATATATGAAGATTAAGTAGGAAATAGATTTAATTTGTGTTTATTTTAGTAACATTGGCAGAATAGACCACTCTATTTTTGTAACTTATAGTTACACTGCTTTCTTTTGCCGAATCTGTAAAAATTTCTTCAAGTAAATAATTGTTGCATTTTGTTACACCATAAAACTCTAACCTTTTTGACATCTTTGCATCCGCTTCTATACAGCTGATTCCCATGCTTTCAAGCTCTTTTGCCAACTCCTTTGCAACATGCATTTTATATGAGAAGTGTTTTTTTGGTTCCTCTATCACATAATATAGGTATTTGTTAAAGAAAACCACTGAAGAGTTTATCAAAAGCAAAATAAGCGATATTATAAATGCCGATCTGTAGTTTTTTCTGAATATACTCAAGCGTACTCTGTAAGAGTGCTCAAAAGTTTGTGCCACCAGTGGAAGAGAGAGTATAACATACGGAGCAAAATACTCTATTGGAACACGCTGTCTAAACGATAGCAAAAGTGAAAAAATCAATGCAATAGTTGATATAAACCATAATATATCCAACTCTTTGGTTAAGTATCTTCTATATAACGTATAAAAAAGATAAACAAAAATTATAGGGGAGAAGATGGCTGCATAGATTCCGATAGAGTCTAAGAAATAGCCCTTTGGGGAACCGTGTGTATCTATCCCGTAAATTAATAGTGACGACAAAAATATAAACAAATTAAACAGAAGAAACTTTTTATCTTTTTTATAGAGCGAATAAAAAACAAGCCCCATAAACAGCGTAACAAATCCTCCATCAAGCAGCATGTATAAAAAAAGCAGCCAATAGCTATATTTTATTGAATAGTTTTCATATACATACGCAAACAGTAGTAAGCCAAAGAGGATTACTCCTGCACTGTTTACAATTATGGCTGAGCTTATGACTCCTGGCAATAAAATAAAAATGATAAGCAACCAGAGCCTGTTTCTCTCAACTTTTATGTATTTTTTTGATATGCTGTACAACAATATGGCACTCAGAATATGCAGAAATATCATAGGGAGTCGCAGAGCAAAATCATTTTGACCAAATAGCATAATAGAGCTGTTGAGTAAAAGCTGCAAAAATGAGAAATCACCATTTAAAATCTCAGCTTCATTGTATGAGATCGAAAGCTCTCCTATTTGCAAAGAGAGCCACAGTGCATCTAATCCTATAATCAAGAAAAAGATGTTTTTATAACTCATATCTTTAAAAAGTTTCCTATCATCTCATGACCGTACTGGCTCATGATGGATTCGGGATGAAACTGAACACCGTATATCTCTTTGTCCTTGACCTTAAGTGCCATTATCTCGTCATCATCCGCACTATATGCCGTAGCCTCTATTGTATCTGGAAGAGAGTTTTTATCTACTATCAAAGAGTGATATCTAGTCGCAATAAACTCCTGCGGTATATCTTTAAATATCTCACAATCTTTTGTGCGTTTCATCGTCGATGTTTTACCGTGCATCATGTTTTTAGCCCGTACCACTTTTGCTCCAAAAACCTGTGCAATGCTCTGATGCCCTAGGCATATACCTAAAATAGGTACTTTATCTTTAAAGTGCTCAATCACCTTTAAAGTTACGCCAGCGTCGTCAGGAGTCGCAGGTCCAGGAGAAATTATGATTTTTTCAGGCTTTAGAGCCTCTATTTCTTCAACGCTCAATTCGTCATTTCTAATTATTTTAAGATCAGCCCCCAACTCCCTGCAATACTGAACGATATTGTAGGTAAAGCTGTCATAATTATCAATCATTAAAACCATAATTTATCCTAAATTCAATTAAGTGCATTATATCGCTTTTGCTCTTTTGTGTCACTTATTTAAATTTTTTATTGTATCTCTTTTTTGTTTGTCATCTGCTGCAGGTAATTTGAAATATTTATCAAAGAAAATGTAACCAAAAATATCATCAAACCAGGGAAAAAACTGACCCACCATGCGATCTCAACAACATCTTTTCCGCTGCTTAAGATCGTACCCCAGCTCATCTGAGGCGCTACTATTCCAAGTCCTAAAAAACTAAGTCCCGACTCTGCTAAAATCGCACCACCTACTCCAAAAGTAAAGCTTACAAAATATATGGGAGCCAAAAGCGGAGCGTAATACTTAAAAAGTATCTTCAACTTGTTTACCTTGGCGATATTTAGTATTTTTACGTATGGCTGAGACGTAATGCTAAAACTCTCTGAGCGAATAAGTCTTGCCGTTGTCATCCAGCCTGTTACGGAAATAATCACGATCAAGACCCAAGCTGATGCATTTACGTAACTTACAAGTGCTAAAAGAAGAAAAAAAGTAGGGAAAGTTAAAAAAAGATCTACTAAAACAACAAAGCCTTTATCAACGCTTCCTCGAAAATATCCAGCCATTGATCCCAAGATCAGGCCTATCAGAGAGGCAATAAATGCACTCCCTACTCCAATAAGAAGCGAGACCTTCCCGCCTTCGATAAGTCTTGCCAAAATATCTCTGCCAAGTCTATCGGTGCCTAAAAAGTATTCACTTGAAGGCGGCATTAATATAGCAGCACTGTTTAAAGCATATGCATCTACAGAATAAAACAAAGAACCTAAAAAAGAGAAAATAAATACAAATATAAGTATAAATATACTGAATTTCGGCATCTATGAATTACTGTTTAATTCCGAGCAATGTCTGCATCATCTGATCGACTGTAGTGATTATATTTGAAGCGGCACCGTAAGATGTATGGTATTTGATTAGATTTGTGAGCTCTTCATCAATACTTACTTTTGATATAGAGAAATACTCTAGTTCAGTAGCATTAAACTGTGCCGAAATAGTCTGATTATTAAGAATTGCCTGATTCGTCGTAACACCGACTTCTGTAGCAATAACATCGAACATACCGTAAACAGTAGATTCATATACTGCATTTCCGACTTTAAAATCATATGTTTCAAACTGCTGCTGAATCATATCCATGGAAAGTCTATTATCACCGGTTACGGAAGATTTACCTGCTGATATATTTGTAGTATTCTCTTTTAGCTTAAAGCTAAGGTCTATATTTTTCGCATTATTTCCGTCGAAAAATCTGTTTAGTCCCAGTGCTCCAGCAAAGTTAGAACCAGTGTTAAAGTTTCCGTTTGTCAAATGATCTTCAATAGCGAAAGAGTAGCCTTTAGCCGCATAAGCAGAATCCATAATAAACTCGACCGCGTTGCCTCCATCTGGATATGTAGCCCAATTAAATTGTATAAAATCGTCTATATCGTTATTGGCATTTCCATCGCCGTTGTCATCGCCTTGTGCAATCAACTGGCCCTCTATTGAGTTAGAGTTTGCAATACCGGCCATTGATGTAGCTGAATCTATATTTACTGTTCTTCTTGCGGTCTCATTGCCGTCTATATCATACATCACAATATCAAAAGAGCCGCTTCTGATATTAAGCGATGAATTGACTATTGACTGAGTGTCATTAATACTAAGGGCATTTGATTCCATCTTTGTAGTAGCACTCGCAGCATAAAGATTATTTGTTGACTCTATCAATGTTGAGGCAAAAGAGTCCATCTGGTCAATAACCTGCTGCAAAACACCGTTACTCGGCACACCTGAGTTATCATCAAGTCTCTTGTCTCCTCTAAGGTCCAAGATAGCACCAATTCTACCGCCTTTAATATTTTCATCCATAGGGATTAAGACAGCGTCTTGTCTCTCATATGAGAGTTCGTAAAAACCGTTTGGATTATTGTCTTTTGAAATATGAATGGGATGAAAAGAGCCGCCGTCAACTATGTTAAAGCCGTTAACACTTAAAGTATAACTGCCGTATCCTTCATTTGACGAACTGTCAATTGCCGAGTTTGATTCCACCATATCGATATTAGACTCTGCTCCTATAAGCTTTGCGAGTCTTAATTCGATTGAATTTCTTTTGTCTCTTAGATCGTTAGCTGTATACGCTCCGCCAGATTCTGCTATTTCTATGGACTTGTTTACATTAGCAAGCTCTTCGGCCAGAGTGTTAACCTCTTTTATATTTACAAATAACTGCTCGTTAATGCTTTCTTGAAGGTTTACGATCTTGTTTTGAATTGATGTTATACTGGTTGAGAGCGTCTCTGTCTGCTTTGCTAATGCCAATTTTATAGCATCATTGTCCGGATTGTCAGAAAATGTCTGCCACATATTATAGTACTCTTTTAAGTCAGACTTTATACCGACGTCATCTATCTCAGGGAAGTATGTAGATAACTCCTCGAGCGTAGCTTTTGTAAAATCAGAATACTCTTTATCGGATGAAATTCCTGTATATCTGTCATAAACAAAATTGTCAAAAATGCGGGCAATATCCATTATCTGCGTGCCATTGCCTACATTTCCTGGTGCTGTATAGATCGGTGTAGCTGCTGCGGTAACTACTCTTTGTCTAGTATATCCGTCACTCTCGGCGTTAGTTATATTATGACTGGTAGTATTAACGCCTACTTGGGAAGCCGCAAGTCCGCTGTAACCGATATTTAGAGTGTTAAATATTGAAGCCATGCTATGCTCTCACTTTCAATATAGTCGAATCTTTTGAAGCGACCTTATTATAGCCTTGCATCTCTGTTGGAATTAAATTTTCTAAAAAAGTATTGTAGAGATTGCTGACTGCAAGCACAAGTTTTGCATAACGCTTATTGATGGAATGAAGATTTGAGAGCTCCACTTTGAGTTCACTTAACATAGCATGCTGATCTTCATTTAAAAGCTCAGGCAACTCTACATTCGGATGAAGACGTATAAGAGCTGATATCTCATGATCTATCATAGCTTTTTTTGATTCAAAACTCTTTAGTTTCTCTTCTTTTAGTTTTAATCTCTCAAACTGAGGATTGTGATTCGCCACCTGTATATCTTCTATATCCGACTCCGTAATCTTTATTAAATCTCTTAAGTCGTTTATAGCGCTTTGTAAATGATAAGATAACATGGCATAATCCTTATTTTTGAATTAAAACCTACATCAACTCTTCAGCTATCTTCTCTGACAGAGCTTGCAGATTTATTTTATATTCGCCGGACTCAAGAGCCTCTTTTATCCGCTCGACCTTACTTGTATCGCCTTGCTGCGAAATTGTTGCCGAAGTTTTTTTGGAAACTTCCTTGCCTTCGCCTACTGTGTTTGCATAGGCAGTGCGAACACCCGCTTGATTAACTTGTGAAATCATAACTTATCCTTTTATCTTTTTTCTCTAGTACAACTATATCGACAAAAACAGATAAAATATTAGTTTTTTTGCTACTTTTCTAAAGAAAGCCTAATGCTTTTGACTTAAATAGTCATAAAGCATTTGAGAAAAACCGAATCCTCCCGCACTAGCCTTTGCAAGCTCCTCCCTGTACATTGATTTATATATCTTGTCACCGGGATCATTTGCATCAGAAAAAATATTTTTCTCATCTTTCATTGCGTCATCCATCAACATCTTAAGAATGACAGATTCAAAAGCATCCGTCTGCTCTCTTAGCTTTGCATCTTCAGCTTTTGGATCAATCTTAGGCAGCTGATGTTGCTGTGATATAAGCTGTGTGTCTATATTCATCATCTATCCTTATATTAATTTTAGTTCAGCAGAGATGCTTCCCGCACTCTTGATTGCTTCTAAAATCGAAATAATATCTTTTGGCGTAGCCCCAAGTTTTTGCAATGAACGGACAAGGTTTGCCACTGTCGTACTTCCGGTTTTTGTATAGAGCTCGTTCTCATTAAGACCGATCACCATATTTTCGTCAACGCTCATAGAACCTGCCGGCTTGCTTAATACATCTTGCTCCGTAATCTTGATAGTTATATCCCCATGCGTCATCACGATAGGTTTTATCTCTATGCCGACTCCGGATATAATTGTTCCTGTTCTCTCATTTATGACTATTCTGTCTTTTACATTGTAGTCCATATCTATCTCTTGAACCTCTGCCAGAAACTCCACCATTGTTTTGTTTTTAGGTTTTTTAAGTCTGATTGTTCTAGAATCCATAGCTACTGCAACCTGTGTGCTGTAAAGCTCGTTTAGGGTCTTTTGTATAGTTACGCTGTTTTGAAAGTTGGCATCTTTAAGCGAAAGTGTTACAAATTCTTGGTTATAGAGGTCGATGTTTATCTCTCTCTCAACCAAACCGCCGTTATAAATAAGACCTGTCGTCGGATGAGACTCAACGCCTCCCTGCCCGTTTCTTCCGCCTATGCTAAGAGCACCTTGAGCAAGCGCATATATCTTACCGTCAACCCCTTTTAAAGGAGTCATAAGAAGAGTACCGCCCTCAAGCGATTTAGCATCACCGATAGATGAAACCGTTATATCTATCTTGTCTCCCTGTCTAGCAAAAGGAGCAAGTTCCGCCGTTACAACGACAGCCGCAACGTTCTTTGACTTTATATCTATAGAGTTCATATCTATGTTCATAGCTTTTAACATATTAGCAATTGATTGAAGCGTAAATTTTGAAGTCGTTCCGTCACCGGTTTTTTCTAAACCCACAACCAATGAATAGCCGATAAGATGGTTGTCTCTGACACCGACGATATTTGCGACATCGCTTATCTTCGCAGCATACAGAGTTGTTAAAGTAAGTAAAAACAGAATAAATGTTCTCATCGCTAATCCTTGAAATATTAACGATGTTACAGCAATATTTATTCCAACTTACTCACTTTGGAGGTAGGTTAAGGAGGTATTTCCAAATTTTTTAGATTTTTTTATTGTATATATACCTATTTTATCGGGAATTTCCAGAGTGCTCATATGCTCTATTATTATAAGCTTTACACACTCACGAGGTAAAGAAGCAATGAGAGATATGGTTTTATCGTAAATATCTTCCATTCCCTCCCTTATGCTAAATGGCGGGTCAATGTAAAAATATGCCTCTTCATTTTTTCTCTGTAGAGATTTTACAACACTCGATATATTTAAAAAAGTATCACCGCTGTGAACTTCGCACAATGCGGGATCAGTCTGTTGTATATTCTCTTTTAATATCTTTAATGCCTCACGGTCACGCTCCATAAAGATCACCTTTTTTGCACCCCGGCTAAGCGCTTCTAGACCGATTGAGCCGCTGCCTGAGAATAGTTCTACAAAGATTGAGTCTATTATCTCAAACTGCAAAGTATTAAAAAATGACTCCAAGACTATAGCTTTTGAAGATCTAGTAGTTGTTTTTGAGGGAAGTTTTAGAGTTTTATTTTTAAATTTTCCTGCTATTATTTTTTTGGTAATTGCTCTACTTTTCATAAAATGCGCGCACTGCCTTTAAAATATTTGCCTGATACTCTTGGGTGAGCGACTCTATGCGTTTTTGCAAAATATCAAAATCAAGGTCTTCCTCTTCTTCAAGATCTTCTTCAATCTTTGTTCTATTCATACTTTTATATCTTTTTTCCAACGCCAAGATAAGCTGTGACTTTGAAAACGGCTTGAGTAAATCCGCATCTTTGGCACTTGAGACATAAAAACATCTCTCATCATCAAAACACTTTACATCCCTGATTAGAATGTCGCAATTTTTTATAGAACTAAGATGTTTGTCCAAGAAAAGTTCTAGTGATTTTTGCATTAACGGCGATTTACACTCAACGGCTACTCTCAAAAACAGTCCTTACTTTTTAGTTTGTAGTATAGCATATCAACCATGTAAATATCTTTTGAGGGTATACTTCATATCCTCATCCAAGTCACTTATATTCAAAAGCATCCACTCCAGATAACCTCTGTCGCACATACTTATCTCCTCTATATACCTTCCGCTGTATTTTCCAAAATCAAACTTCTGCATCAATACATTTTTTTGAGTTAGTTCGACTAAAGCATCATGCTCTTTTATCTGCAGCAAACACTCATATAGAAGTTTGACATGCAAAGCATCGCTAAGTGCGTTATGCGCTGTTAAACCACCGTTTAAACCAAATTTGAGTGCCTCTTTTTGCTCATCTCTGTAAAGTTTAAGCTCGTATCTCAAAAACTGCAAAGAGAACTGTTCACACTCAGGTATAAGATGCTTTGTGACTCTGAGCGTATCAAGCGTTTTGCCCTGCCATACAAATCCGGACTCTTGAAGCATGAAGAGATCAAAATTTATGTTATGCGCTATGAGCGTAGAATCTTCTTGATTGTATTCACTTAGAAACTTCCATGCTCTGCTCTCTTTTAGAGAAGGTTTTCCTTTTATCATCTCATTTGTTATGTGGTTAATGCTTGAAGCTTCTGCAGAGATTTTCTTACCTTCGTTTACAAGCTCATAGATACTAAAGCTCTCTTGTTCATTTACGACCACTATTCCTATAGAGCATATTTTATCGCCGCTTTGCAATCCCGTCGTCTCTAAATCTAAAAATATCAGCATGAGACTATTTTCACTTTTTTACATCTAGAGCTCATAACTACAAAAGAGAAATAGCCTCCAAGAAGAATAAAACCAAAAAGCCAGTAGATGTTAAACCACTCAAAAAGTCCGCTGTAAGATGTAAAAAGATTTGTATAGATAAGTGCAAATATCATAATGGAACCAACTAGCCAAATAAGCAGCATTAGCCATTTTCGCCAAACCTTTATCAGATCTCCGTAGCCTATATTCTCTATGACTTCATTACTATCGCAAGTCAACAACTGTAGCTTAAAACCGTTTATGCAGCTGTTAAATATCTGTTTCAGACCTCTAAAAAGTGCAATTAAAATCGTAAAAGACCAAAATAGAGGAAACCAAAATTTAAAAATATCAAGAAGTGCGGCCGTTATTTCAGGTGTCAGTTCCGGCAGATCTCTTGAGACATAGGTAAATGTGGTTACTAAAAAAGAAAAAAACGCTGCAAGCGAGAGACTGTAAACGGTGAGGTAAAGTGCCCATCTAAGCCACAAAAACAGATAAAACCTACTCATCAGGTTTAAAAGTTTCTAACATCGTATAGTAATGTTCAAGCGTCATAAAACTCTTCTCAAATCTAAAACGAATGATAAACTCTACTATTTTATTTTTCAACTCAACATCTACATTTTCTGCTTTTCCAAAATAGCCCAAAGAGATATTCTTGCTTTTAACGATCGCTTCTCTGTCATAGCCTATTGCAAGTATCTGCAGATATTTCCCTTTTTTTATCTCTCCCAGACTCTCGCCAAGAAGCGAGGCACCAGAGAGATTTATCGCTTTAAAATGAAAAAGATCGCTAAACTCTTCAACCTTTTCATTTATGCCAAGTTCATTATATAGGTTTTTTAGCAGAGCTAGATTATCTTTTCTAGCACGCTCGTAACTAGAGATCTTATTTGTTATACTTTTTAATCTATCTAAAGCTGAACTCATTACTATTTCCTATGTTTGCTTGGGTGATTATACCAAAAAGCAAAACTAATTTAGATATAATTTCACATTTTAAAAAAAA
>JBFEYZ010000044.1:0-11674 GCA_041561855.1 Sulfurimonas sp.
TCTCCCTTTTTTTTGTAAATAATAGTGTACAAGGACAACACTTACTTGTTTAAGTGTTGTGAAAAATCTAAAAAGTTTTAGTCTTGCTGCTGTCTCATATATGAAGGTATATCCAGATGACTTCCGTCCAGATCACCGCCAACGACTAGTCTAGGGCGTATTTTTGTAACAGGAGAAGGAGTTTCATTCACAAAGTTCTCATTATTTGAACCCGAGTTTAGATCTTTCTCAAAACCTGTTGCAATAATAGTTATTTTTACATAGTTCTCAGGAAGAGAGTCATCCGTAGATGTACCGAAGATAACATCCGCATCTTCATGTGCACTCTCTTGGACTACGATCATAGCCTCAGATGTCTCTATCATAGGAAAGTTCGGGTGCATATGGAAGTGGACCAAAACACCCATCGCTCCATTTATAGAGACATTGTCAAGAAGAGGAGATTCAATTGCAGCTTTGATAGCCTCATAAGCCGCATTTTCACCCTCATGTTCACCGACGCCCATAAGTGCCATGCCTTTGTGGCTCATAACAGTTTTTAAATCGGCAAAGTCAAGGTTGATGTCATTTTCGCCGGTAGAGAGAATAACGCCTGCAGTTCCGCTAACAGCTTGAGCTAAAACACTGTCAACGATCTTAAAGCTATCCTTAATGCCCAGTTTTCTGTCAATAATAGAGAGCAGTTTGTCATTTGGAATAACTACTATGGAATCGCTCTCTTTTTTGAGCTCTTCTAATCCTGCTTTTGCAAGTTTAAGTCTTTTTGGAGCTTCGAACATAAAAGGTTTGGTTACTATAGATACCGTAAGAGCATCAACTTCTTTAGCGATCTTTGCGATAACCGGTGCTGCTCCTGTTCCTGTTCCACCGCCAAGACCCGCAGAGATAAATACTATATCCGCCCCTTCAAGAGCTTTTTTTATCTCATCATAGTTTTCTAACGCAGACTCTTTGCCGATTTCAGGCTTCATTCCTGCGCCTAGTCCCTTTGTAAGCTTTACGCCGATCTGTATAGTAGATGCACCTACAGTCTCTTTAAGCGCTTGAGCATCCGTGTTTACCATTATCATCTCGATGCCCGTAACACCCTCTTTGATCATATGGCCGATCATATTTCCGCCACCGCCGCCTACACCTACAGCTACAATCCTTGCTCCGTTTAAACTACTTGTTTCTTCAATTACAAATGGTTCCATACTCTCTCCTTAAAATAACTGTGTTGCCCAGTTCCAAAATTTATTGAAGGCTCCAGCCTCATCCTCTTTTTTGCTTTTCTTCATAGATATTGAAACCATTCCCTCTTTTTTCTCACTCGACTGTTCTTGCAAGTGCGGTGTAGAGACATCTGGCTCTTGGGTTAGGTTTATACTGCTGTGGCCCATATGAACCTCATTTGAGTGTCTGACTCTTTTGTTTACGTCTATCTCATACTGGGTATATGCAGATGCCGCATACATGACAAGACCAACGGCACTTGAATATTCAGGTGAGCGAAGGTTGTCAAAAAGGCCATCCATCTCTTTTGGCTTTGCCAGACGCACAGGTACTGAACCAAATGTTGCAACGGCAAGTTCTCTCATGCCTTCCATTTGGGAGAATCCGCCCGTAAGAACTATCCCAGCGCCTATCTTGTCTTTGAGACCGCTGTTTTCTATAAACTGAGCCAGAATCATCAGGGTCTCTTCAACTCTTGCATAAATTACATTGTGCACGACTTCAAGGGAGACTTCATGTGTCGTATTTTCATCGCCAATTATAGGGAGCTCTATTAGATCACTGCTTGGATTAAGAAGTGAGCCGTAGTTCAGCTTTACGCTCTCTGCAATATTGAGTGGAGTGTGCAGTGCCATTGAGAGGTCACTTGTCACATGGTTTGAACCAACACCCAAAAAGTCGTTGTATCTGATGGAATTGCCTGAATGGATCGTTATGTTGCTAGTATTTCCGCCCATGTCAATAACTGCAACACCAAGCTCCTTTTCATCATCGTTAAGTGTGGCGATTGATGACGCATAGCCTGTCAGGACAATATTCTCGACCTCAACGCCTGCGCCGCGAACAGCTTTTCTAAGGTTATTCAGGTTTGATTTTTGTGTTGTTATGATGTGTGTTTCTACTTCAAGTCTCGAAGCATTCATCCCAAGCGGGTCTTCTATATAGTCTTGATCGTCTGCTTTGAAGTTGTAAGGGAGCGCATGAAGCACTTCGTATTCATTTGGTATGTTGGCATTGTAAAGAGAAGTCTGCATTACACGTTCTATCTCTTTGAAACTGACCTCTTTGTTTTGAATATTTACGATACCGCTTGAGTTCAGGCTTTTTGTGTAAGCGCCCGAAATAGAGACTATAGCAGTGCTTACCTCACTGCCTGAGACTCTTTTGGCGTCATTTAGCGCCGTTTTAATAGATCTTGAAGCAAGCTCTATGTTTGTTATACTTCCCTTTTTGAGACCTTGTGCCTTACAAGTTCCCGCTCCTGTTATAGCTATGGAATTATCGTCAGCAATCTCTGCGATAATTGCACATATTTTTGTCGAACCAATATCTATGGCTAAAACAGTTCTACTCAACTTAGAGTCCTTCGATAAATATCTCGGTTTTGTACTTGTTTTGGAGGTTTTTGATCAAGCCCTCGTTAAACATAGCACTTTTCAATCTAGCGATAACATCGTTCTGATCGCTGTTATCGTTTCCAAGCAGTTTTTGTTCCAAGATGTTATACATAACGACATTTCCACTATCCAAAGTGATATAGCCTCTTTTCGCGCTTTTCGTAACAAGAGTGTTTAAAAACTCGTTTGCATCACTTTCGCTTAGATCCGTTAGCTTGTTATAATCATTAACCGTTATAAAATCGGTTATTTTGCCTTTAAATGTAGCAAATGAGTTTTTTGCCAGTTCCGAGACTCTTCTTTTTTTCTCTTGGTCCACATACAGGGTTATCGCTTCACTCTTAGCCTCTTCATAGCTTTTTGGTTCTGACTGGTTGACTTTTACAAGCTCAAACGTATAGTAGTCATCCCCGACCTTTACGGGTTTAGAGAACGGTGAGAGAGGAGTTAAAGTCGATACTACGTCAATAGCGTCTTTGCTAAAAGGGTTGTTTGAGACCGAGATAGTTGCATTTTTTACCTCTAGACCTTCAGCTTCTCCCTTTTTATATGCAATATAACCTCTTAGGGCCTCTTTTTTAGTCTCTTTTGCATTTAGCTCGTTAACAACCATGCTTCTTGCGTCTTCTAAAGAGAGTATTTTACCTTCGCTGTCTTTGAAATTTAATTTATTATCATCGTAGTGTTGAGCAATTGCGGCATTGTCAAATTCAAGTGATAGTTTTGGCTGTTTGATGAATTTTACGTCATAACTTACTTCACTCATAAAGCTGCTCTTCATATTTTCCCAAAAAGGCTTTATGGCTGCATCTGATGTATCTATACTTATTTGGTTTACATCCAGTAGTCTATATTCTATTTTATCAGCGATGTTCATCGCAGTGTTTAAAATCTTGTTTTCACTCTCTTGTGTCTGGGCAGGCAGAAGTTTTAATGTCTTTTTGATAAGGAGCTCTTTTTTGACGTCAGCCTCATACTCTTTTATGCTTAGGTTATTTCTCGATAGGACCTGTTTGTATATCTCTTTGTCAAAAACATTGTCTTTATGGAAAAACTCCTGTTTTTTTATCTCATCCAAAAGTTCTGCATCGCTAACTTTCAGATCATAAGATTTAGCCAGATTTAGCACAAGTGCCTGTTGTGTCAAAAACTGCAGAGCTTGTGATTTCAGACCGAAACTTTTTGCTTTCTCCTCGTCAAACTCTCCCTGAAACATCTGTGAGTATTGATTGTAAAGATTTGAATAACTTTTTTGAAGTTCCCCCATCGTTATCTCAACGCTGCCTACTTTTGCAACTGCTCCTGCTTTGTCACCGTAGCTATATTGACCCCAACCGACAAAGCCGGCTCCGACAAAAGCGATAGTAGAAATCCAAATAGTTATTATGAGATATTTTTTATGTCTCTGCATCCATGTGATCATCGATTTCAAGCCTTATTTATGATATTTTCGTAATTTTATGTAAATTCGTATTAAACCTTGATAAAGAGAGTTTGAGATACAAATAATAATAACTAATAAGAATATTAATGAAAAAGTAGTAAAATCGCTTATAGAAGATTAATATTAAGGATTTTATGTGAGCGATATAGAAAAGTATTCTAATATTAAGAAAGTGCTTCCAAAGCTGCCGGAATTATTGCTAAATACAATCCAGTCAGATGTGTTAGAGATAAAAAAAATAGACAAAAATTGTAAAAAATATATTAACGCATGCTCAAAAATATCAGGACATGACAAAGCGGTATATGTTGTTTACTCAAAGTACATAGATAAAAAAGATCATAAGTATGAGAAGTTTATTTTTCTTGATAAAGACGGCGAAGAGCTCTTTAACGTTAGCGGGGTGGATATGAATCTGTACGGTCTTTTATCGTGTACTACCCTTAGGCATACAAAGGAATATGAAGCATCTTTGAAAAAGCCTTCCACTTAAGCGTAGAAATATTTTAAATATGAATAATTCTGAACTTAAAAATAGAGATCTGCAAGTTTTGTGGCATCCGTGTACACAGATGAAAGACCATGAGACGCTCCCTTTGATCCCAATTAAAAAGGCTTACGGAGTATATCTGGAAGATTTTGACGGGAATACTTATATAGATGCCGTCAGCAGCTGGTGGGTAAATCTTTTCGGGCATACGAATGAATATATAAATAAAAAGATCAAAGAACAGCTAGAGACTCTCGAACATGTCATTTTGGCAGGATTTACACACGAACAGGTCGTAATGTTATCTGAGAGGTTAGTGAAACTAACACCGGACGGACTTAGTAAATGTTTTTATGCCGATAACGGCTCAAGTGCAGTTGAAGTTGCCCTTAAGATGAGCTTTCATGCGCATAAGAACAGCGGAGCAGACAAAAAACTATTTGTCTCTCTTACTAACTCATATCACGGTGAGACAATCGGTGCACTGAGCGTAGGCGACGTAAAACTATATAAAGACACTTATGAACCGCTTCTTATACGAAGCATTCAAACGCCAGTGCCAAAAGATATGAGCCCGGAGTCGGCAAAAGAGGCGGCTTTGTTATTTGAAGAGCTATGTAAAGAGAGATCGGATGAGATAAGCGCTATTATACTTGAGCCGCTTGTTCAGGGAGCAGGTTATATGCATATGTATCATAAGGAATTTTTGGTTCTCGTGCGTGAAATTTGCAATAGATACGATATCCATATGATAGCCGATGAAGTTATGGTTGGTTTTGGAAGAACTGGTGAGATGTTCGCATGCCAGAGCGCTGAGATAACACCTGATTTTATAGTTTTGTCCAAAGGTTTAACCGGAGGCTATCTGCCGCTTTCGGTTGTACTGACGACAGATGATATATATGCCAGATTTTATTGTGACTATAACGAGCATAAGGCATTTTTGCACTCTCACAGCTACACAGGAAATGCTCTCGCATGTGCGGCCGCAAATGCCACTCTTGATATATTTCAAAGAGACAGCGTTATAGAAAAAAACAGAGAAACTGCTGAGTATTTGGCAAAAAAACTTTTAAAGTTCAAAGAGCTTGAAAACGTTGATTCTATCAGGCAGACGGGAATGATCTGTGCAGTAGAGTTAAAAGGATACAAACCAGAACAGAGAATAGGGCTTAGAGTATATCAATACGGGCTTGATAATGGAGTTTTGCTGCGTCCGCTAGGACACATAGTCTATTTTATGCCGCCCTATATCATCACAAAGGAAGAGTGTGACAAGATAATGGATACCGCTTATGAGGCTATAAAAAGTCTGCTTTGACTAACTCTTTGTCTCTAATCGAAGGCGGTATCGTTTTTCGTATTATCCAGCAGAAGCAGTCTGCAGCTCTTTTCTAAAATAGCAATTTTCTTTGCCATCTCGTGAATGTCTCTGTTAAAAGTGTAGACTCCGTAGCCTCTAATGACCATTATATCCGTTTTTTTACTCTGAAAATAGTAGGCGATCTCACTGCTTGCCCTCTCATACCAATCGTCAAAACTTCTAGGATCCACAATATCTATAGAACCTAACTCTTTGTATCCGAAGTAGTCTTTCGGGGTAATAATATTATGATCCAGAGAATAAGCCGTAGTAAAAGGAGGCATACTAAAACAGATAAACTTTGCATCCGATATTTGAGAGTATATGCTGTGATGAATATTTGAGTCAATACTCGCTTGATTCCATCTGTAATCTTTTTTATAATAAAGCTCTATAAGAGAGCTGCTCTCAAGTGCGTCAAATATAGCCTCTTTTGTGTTTATAATAAAGCGGTTTGATTCAGTTTTTGCAGAGATGGAACCGTGATAGATGCCGAAAAAATCTTTTCTAAACAGTGAAAGGGAGAGTGCATAGAGTTTCTTTTTTAGATGTTCTTTGTTCATTTAAAATCGCTCTTTTATTAAGATATAAAAGTTTATCACAAAGCTTGCTTTAAAACAACATCATTCAAGATTTATTCAAGCATCTACAAAGGAAGGATATAGTATAAAACCGTTTTAAATTAATAATATTAACAATAAGTAAAACATGAAAAGTAAAATTGCATCACTATCTTTTTTATTGCTGGCAGCTTCATCGCTATATGCAGAGTTTAATTATGGCGGGGAGATAAGACTCCGCTTTGAGAGCTTTGATAATATGAATGAGAAATATTACGGGAAAAATCCAGGGGTTGGAGAGAGTCATGACAGTTATCTTATGACAAGAGTCAGGCTTGGACTTAAATACAAGTTTAACGATAACTGGAGCGCAAAAATTTCTATGCAGGATTCAAGAGTTATTGACTGGGGATTTAAGAGCGATGACTGGTACAATAGAGAGTTCTCTCAGGTCAACAGTTCGCAGACAGACAGTTTTGAACTTGGCAAAACATATCTTGAATATAAAAACAAGAACATTACGGTTACTGCGGGAAGACAGAGTATCTCATACGGAGACTCAAGAGTTTTTGGTCCAGGAGAGTGGAAAAACTCAGGAAAATGGATATGGGATGCTCTTAAAGTCTCACTAAAAGATGGAGATAACTTTTTAGACTTCTTTTACGGTGCGACTATGCTTCATGATCCTGACGATTTTAGCTTAAATCATCGTCACGGATACTACGGAGGCGGGGTGTACGGACATTATGCTTACAAAAATAGTGCTGCGATTGAGCCGATCTTTGCCTATAAAACAAATGACAGGAAAAATGAGCTTTATAACTCATTAGAGAATTTTTATGCTGGAGCAAGGGTTTATGACAGGGATATAAAGAGCTTTTTTTATGATATGACCTATATAAAATCTTTTGGCGATTATAAAAAGATAACCGATGAGACGGTCTCTATCGATGCGGTAGGCTATCATCTGGAAGGGGGCTACGGTTTTAAATCCCTAAATACTAGAGTCGGTCTGGGCTATTCATACGCAAGCGGTGATGATCCCAATACGAAAGAGCGGGAAAGCTTTGACGCCGTCTTTGGAGCCAGTGATAAGTACTACGGACGACTTAATCTTGTTCAATGGAAGAATCTCAAAGATTATGAGCTTTTTGCCATCTTAACACCTGATAATAAAACAAATATCAAAATAGAGTATCATAAATTTTATGCGGATGAACAGAGCAATAAGTGGCTCAGTTATACGATTTCTTCTATGCAAAGCGATCACTATGGAGACGAGATCGATATCTTTACTACTTACAGACACTCAAAAAATATCAATTTTATTTTCGGTGTAGGCTACTTTATGAGCGGAGGCTATATAGAAGAGGCAGCAACAAAGAACAGTTATGTCACTGACGACAATGCTTTGGGCTTTGTTGCTCAGGTTGCTTATAGTTTTTAATTTAAAAAACTCTCTATTTAAACCAGCTTTTCATCTTCTCTATGGCAGAGTCTAAAACGCTTTCATGCGGTTTTGACTCTATGCCGAAAGACTCTTGAAGCCTGCTGATAAGCTCACGCTGTTCATCGGTCAGTTTTTTAGGGTATGTGATGTTTATCTGTGCGATAAGGTCTCCCTTGCCGTGGCCGTGAACATCCTCTATGCCTTCTCCTCTGAATAAAAACTGCTGTTTGTCTTTTGTACCGACATCAAGTTTTAGTTCAAGCTCACCGGTTAGCGAAGGAATGGTAAGGCTCTCTCCTGATACTGCCTGAGTAAAAAAGACCGGTATTATGATATATACGTCGTTTCCGTCTCTTTGAAAGTGTTTGTCTGGTTTTACGTTAAAGGTTACATAAAGATCGCCTCTTGTTCCGCGTTTGCCGATATTTCCTTTTCCTGAGACTCTAAGGCGGTTACCGTTGTCAATCCCTTTTGGGATTTTAATGGTAACGTTTCCTTTTTCTTCATGATATCCTTTGCCGTCACAGCTGTTACAAGGTGCTGACGGTGCAGAACCGCTTCCGTGACATACAGGACAGGTCTGCGAGAATGTCATAAATCCCTGTTTCATATAGATCTGACCTTGCCCTCTACATTGATGACATGTCGAGAGTTTACCGTCTTTGGCACCGGTGCCCTTACAGCTGTTACATGAGTTTTTGTACTTAAACTCTATATCTTTTTCACATCCGAATACCGCTTCGTTGAAACTGATGGTCATATCGACATTCATATCAAGCGGATACTTCTCCATATCTGCAGGGTTTTGGCGACGGCGTGAAGAGCCGCCAAAACCGCTGAACATCTCTTCAAAGATAGAGCCTAGATCATCAAATCCTGCAGAAGAGCGACCTCTGCCGCCCATGCCTTGAAGCCCCTCTTTTCCATATCTGTCGTAAATACTTCTTTGTTGTTCATCACTTAGGCACTGATAAGCTTCGTTACAGAGTTTAAATTTGTGCTCTGCTTCACTGTCACCCGGATTTTTGTCGGGATGGTAAATTTTTGCCATTTTTCTATAAGCTTTTTTGATCGTAGTTTGGTCTGCATCTCTTGAGACTTCTAATATTTCGTAATAGCTTAAATCCTGCATATTATTTTAATATCCTAACATCTAAAATTTTTTGCAATTATATCGTTTTAAATTTAATCTATGTATAATCCCCTTTATGAAACATTTTACACTCTACTTAACTGCATTTTTACTCTTGACAGGCTGTTCTAAAGAGCCTCAGGTGAGTTTTTCAAATATGCCTAAGACCGATCTTTACAAGAGCGATTTCAGTGAGCTTCCAAATTGGCAGCAAGAGGATTATGCAAATGCTTTAGACTCTTTTGTGCAGAGTTGTAAAACTGCCAAAACAAAAGAGATCTACGCTGATTTGTGCGATAAAGCAAAAGTTGCCGCAGATGCAAAAGAGTTTTTAACGACCTATTTCACTCCATATAAAATCGCTTCGCCAAATGATTCACAAGACGGGCTTTTAACAGGTTATTATGAACCTGTACTAAGAGGCTCAATCACTAAAAAAGAGCCATACATCTACCCGATATATAAAACTCCAAACGATCTGATTGTAGTTGATCTGGGTGAGCAATATCCAGAACTTAAAAACTATAGGCTCAGAGGAAAATTAGTAGGCAATAGGCTTGTGCCTTATTATGACAGGGAAGATGCCGACAAAGGCGAACTTGATGCTGAGATAATATGCTATACTGATTCAAAAATAGATCTTTTCTTTTTGGAAGTTCAAGGTTCGGGAAGAGTGCAGCTTGATGACGGAAATACGATTTTTATCGGTTATGAAAACCAAAATGGACACCGATATGCTTCAATAGGAAAATATCTTGTAGAGAATGGTGAAATACCATTGGAAAATATATCGCTTCAGAGCATAAAGGCGTGGCTGGAAGAGCACCCTTCAAGAATGGATGAGGTGCTAAACCACAATAAGTCCATGGTCTTTTTTAGACAAAAGGAACACTCGGCAAGCGGTTCACTCGGAGTCGTTCTTACTCCAAAACGTTCGATCGCTGTAGATAAAAACTATATTCCTCTTGGAAGCATGCTCTATTTAAGCGCACAAGACAAATCTGTTGATTTTAATCGTGTCGTTATAGCCCAAGACACGGGCGGTGCAATAAAAGGCAGTGTAAGAGCCGATATGTTTATGGGTTACGGAGAGGAGGCAAAAGAAGTTGCAGGCAGATTAAAAGCGCCTCTAAAGCTTTGGATACTCTTGCCGAAAGGTAGCTCTTGATGAACGGTTCGCTAAATAAGTTTAACAAGTTAGTTGACGCCTTGCAAGAACTTCCTACTATAGGAAAGAAATCGGCGACTAGACTGGCTTACCACATGATTATGAAAGATAGTTTTGCCGGGATGAAGATCTCTCATGCGATTGAGGAGGCTCTGGGAACTTTAAAACAGTGCAGTTCTTGCGGTGGTATGAGCGAAGACGAGCTCTGTTTTATTTGCTGTGACGAGAGCAGGGATGAGACACTTTTGTGTATAGTGGAAAATGCAAAAGATATATTGATTCTAGAGGAGAACGCTCTTTTTAGCGGAAGATATTTTGTTTTGGAGTCATTGGCGGAGTTTGATTTTTCAAAACTTGAAAGATTGGTCTCAAGCGGGGTCAAGGAGATAGTTTTTGCTTTAACACCGTCTATTGCAAATGATGCGGTTATGTTATATATTGAAGATAAATTAAGTAATTTTAATATAAACTACTCAAAAATTGCTCAGGGTGTTCCAACCGGAGTAAGTTTAGAAAATATAGATATTTTGTCTTTAACAAGAGCGTTGACTGACAGAGTAAAGGTGTAATTTGAGAATTATTTGGGGAATTTTACTTACAATTGTTATGTTAGGTTTTAGTGGTTGTGTTTCCACATCTTTGGTGTTTCCGGTGCAAGAGACCGCAGAGCAGGAAAAAAACGTTCCTAAAGCCAATGATGAGCTCGCAGACTTTGAAGGTGAGTTTGAGGTCAAAGAGGTTTATGATCCTTTTAGCGGATATAACAGGTTTATGACGGACTTTAACGACAAGGCGTATGAGTATGCGATAAAGCCTGTGGCACAAGGATATAAGTGGGCATTGCACGAAGATATAAGAGAGAGCGTAGACAACTTTTTTAAAAATCTTTATTTTCCGATGCGTTTTGTAAACAACGTTCTTCAGGGAAAAATGCGTAATGCCGCCGAAGAGAGTGTTCGATTTATAGTAAACTCCACGGCTGGGGTACTGGGACTTTTCGACCCTGCAAAGAAATACTGTGAGCTTGAGCCTCATGATGAGGATTTCGGGCAGACGCTTGGCTTTTACGGTGTGGGCAGCGGACCACATATCGTACTGCCACTACTTGGGCCTTCAAACCTTAGAGATACAATTAGTCTCTATCCTGATTCACTTCTGAGTCCTATCGACTATACAGAGAGAAGTTACGACACTTTGACGGACACGCCTGCTGGGTATCTCGGAGCAAAAACAGTTGAAAAAATAAACTACGTATCACTGAATATAGATTGGTACGATGACATAAAAAGGGATGCGGTAGATCTCTACCCTTATCTCAGAGACATGTATGAACAGTATAGAGACAAAAAGATCAAGGAGTAGGCGTGAGAAATATATTTAAAAAAGTTTTGGTGATCTTGGCATCACTGTTGTTTGCCTATAACCTTCAGGCAGACGAGCAGTCGGAGCTAAAGA